>JBATMM010000472.1:0-2258 GCA_049289835.1 Saprospiraceae bacterium
CTACAGACTCGACGCTAATGAGTATACAGCAACGAAGAAGATGGTGATCATCGAATAAGAAGCTGAAAAAAAGCGACGGGTTTATAGAGATATAGATCGGTTTAAGGAATGGCCTCTATCATTTTGACATGATAGGGGCCATTCTCTTTTTGCTGAATATCGGGTTACCAGGATTGAAGGGCTTATTGGGTCGGCATGGCTATATATTATTTGAATCAATCTTTCAGCCAGGTATTGGCTCCTTGAAACCCTTACCAAAGTTCCCCGATATGTCTTTATAATTTTGACAAATGGAGGACATTAAAAAGGTAACAAATGAAATTTTTTTAAAAAAAGTAAATGAAAACACATATCAATTTTAATCCACATTTGAATCAAATTTAATTTATATCCAGCCCCTTATAATTTAAATAATTAATTAATATGAATTTAATTTTCTCATCTCCCAAACATTAATAATAAAATATTTAAAAATCAATAAGTGAGGAGTATTTAATTGAGTTCAGTTGTAGTAGATTTGGGACTGATATACTTAAGAATCAGTATATTAATTGTTCGTCTCGACCTGATGAATGCTGGCACGACTTACCATCGTGCTTCGTGGTTTGTGTAAGTTGGCACATTATGTGATATGTTCAACGGCGAGGGACTAAAATCAAAGAATTTAATCTCTTCATTAACACAAATTATACCTCATGAAAAACTCAGTATCGAAATTATTGTCAGTTAAACTGGCCCTTGTCAGTTTTATTCTGGCAGGATTGTTCCTCCTGGCACCATCAAATGTGCAGGCACAATCCACCACTGATTTATTTAGTGCCCCAAACGTTACCTACGTTGCTCCGGCTACTGCAATAGCACGCGTTGAAGCAAAATGCCTTGAGTTGAAAGATAATTACACCTCATTGAATGCTCAATCACAGGCGTATAGCGACAACGTCATCAAGTATTCGTTTTACACCACTATTCTTGACAAGCTCAATGAAGGAAAAACGACAAAAGAATCACTAGAAGCCGGATTAAAGGTTTTTGGTACTGATGCCGCCAGCTCCTTGTCAAAATCTAATATGCAGGCCTACCGACTTGAAGCTATTAATCTCTTGAAACAGTAGGACAGTTTCAGGCTGCATCAAAATTCCCCACTTTATTTCAACATTAATCAAATCCAATCTCATGAATACAATTAGACTTATTCAACAGTGCGTATCCTCCGCACTGAAGGTGAGCTTGTCATTGGCATTTTTGCTTTTGACGCTGACCTGGGCGAGCGCCCAAAACTTTCCTGGCAGTATTGTCAATACTGCTGGTAATAGCACGATTCCTTCTGCAGGTACAGGTGGTTGTACTGTGGCACCACAAAATACTGGTGGAACAAGGTTTAACAACACTGTGGCTGGTTTGGTGGCAGGGTCACTCGTGAGCAGTGTACAATTCAATTTTACCCATACTTTTGATAGTGACCTTGACATTTTTCTTATCGCTCCAAACGGTCAGACTCTAGAATTGTCAACAGACAATGGGGGTGGTAACGACAACTTTACCAACACTGTTTTCTGTGATGGTGCAGCAACAAATATTACTGCAGGTGCAGCTCCTTTTACAGGTAATTTTAAACCAGAGGGCTCATTGACAGTGGACAACTGTGGAATAGTAGTTACGCCCACCGTCACCACCCTTGGTGCTTTTACAGCAGCCCAAAACGGTACTTGGCAGGTTTTATTTCTTGATGACGCTGGCGGAGATGTAGGCACCATGCTCAGTTGGTCGATCTCTTTTTCAACAGGAGGCGCCTGTTCATTTAATGTAGGTTCCTTACCTACACTGACCATCAACGGTACTAACCCGTCAATTTGTGGTATAGCTAATCAGACCATCACGGCTCCTACATATTCATGCGGAAATAGTTTGATGACAGTATCACTTGATAATGTCGTTATAGCAACCAATGTTCCTTCCGGAGGTACTTTTACTGTTACAACAATTTTGGGTACACATACCTTAAAATATGATATTTCTCCATCGGCCTGTACTCCTGTCGTACTAAACCAAACATTGATAGTCACCGATGGCTTTGCTCCAACAGTAACATGTCCGGGTAATATAGCCCTGACCCTTGATCCAGGCGCATGCTCAGCGAATGTGAATTACGTTGTTACCGGGACAGACAATTGTCCGTTCGCCGGCCCAATAGCCCAACTTAACACGATAAACACAGGTGGCAACGGAAACAATGCTAACGGGATGGTTTGGTTTAACAT
>JBATMM010000473.1:0-2194 GCA_049289835.1 Saprospiraceae bacterium
GATTGCGCCTCCTGCTTTAACCACAGAATTGAGAAAGATCCATCAGTTCAATATCTTTTCGGTCAGCAGGCCGATTCAACTGGCGATAGCGAAATATATTCAGCATCATGGAGATTTTGGTGCATTGGCATCTTTCTACCAGGATAAACGTGATTTGTTTTTGAAATTGATGGATGGTCTCCCGTTGAAATTTCTTCATTGCTTGGGCAGTTATTTTATTCTTGCTGATTATAGACTGGTGAGTGATCTTGATGATCGCGCATTTGCTGAAAAACTTACGATCGAAGGTGGAGTCGCTACAATTCCCTTAAGTCCGTTTTATAAGAATGGGAGTGATGAGAAAATTATTCGATTTTGTTTCGCGAAGAAGGAATCAACTTTGATAGAGGCAGCTTCCCGATTGAAGAAATATTTTGATGTCCTTTAAAAACTTGATGTTAAGCGTCGGTTGACCGACTTGGTTACTGAGCTGCACAAGGTTGAGTGAAAGGTGTCGAAGTATGGTGTCAGAAAGGCTGTGCCTTGCGAAATTCCTCAGTCATCTTATACACTATGATTATATTTAATAAGAGATATGAGAAAATAAATTCTTTTTAGCCATTTTAATATGAAGACATTTGTACAGATTCAGATCCTGTTTTTCCTTACTATTCATTTTGTATCAGCCCAATCTAAGTTTGGAATAGAATTTAAACTAAGCAGAGTTAAAACTGAAAATAGTGGTAAACTTATTGGAGGTGGAAGTTGCTGCTCTTTTTATACTATTACCCGGGAAGGTGATGCGATGACTTCCGGATTTAGTATAGGTGGAGTATACAAACTGAATGAAAGAAATTTACTAAAGCTGCATTTCGGGAGACATCAAAATGGGAGAGTTATTGATCTTACTGATTATGATGATACCGGTTCATCCAATTCTTACACAGGAGTAAATGTACTTTACCGATATTTCCAGATAGCTCCATCATATACGTATAGGATAATAAATAAAAAATTTGTTATTCCAGTCGAGATAGGTGTCAACATCAACAGGAGCGCCAATAATATTGACGTTTTTTATGTCGCCGTCAACGGATACAATTTTGATTATAAAATAGGAACAGGATTACAATATCGGCTTATTCCTCATTTCCTGATAGGACTGAATGGCATTTATACAGGTAATATCAATGAATATCAGGACAAATATTTCGAGTGGGGAACATTTAAACCTAAGCAGTTTGGAATGGAGGTTTCCGTACTTTACGAATGGTCAGCCGTAAATGGTAAAACAAACAGCACATCGCGTCTGTCAACCAACACCGAACATGATACAGCCAGATCATTGAAATAACTTTTGATGAAATTAAACCCCCGGATCCTAAAACTTGCCCGCCATGAAGTCCATCATCACCTGATGTCTGATCTGAATTATACAATGGAACTGCATCGGTTCATGAAGAATGCTATTGCTCTGGACACCTACCTTTCATCCGAATTCGGGTTTAAAAAATTCCTCAATGATTATGGTGTAGGTCGAACATTAAAAGCAGGTGATGAGCCTAAAATGAAAATATTATCACTCATCAAAGATTTTCAATTCGGAAAATCACATGTTGATGAAATTTCAGCCTTAGCTTATGCAATTCAACAAAACGGTCTTTCTTCTCATTCAGGCAAAAGTGGACCAGGCCTGCCTCAATCATTCTGTTCCAAATTTCTTTATGTGCTGAAACCGGATCAGTTGATTCCTTACGATTCCTATGTATTAAAATCACTTCAACTCTACACCGGACATCCACTGAAAACATTGGATCAATATTATGAAAAAGCGAATCATTTTCGAATCGAATATTTCTCTGAAACAAGCGATGAAGTCAAACGTATCAGAGAGAAAAGTGATTTACAATACCATGCACAGATGTCTAAATTGAAAATCAATATTGATAAAGCACTGAGTTGGAAATTGACTGACAAGTATTTGTGGTGCGAGCATGAAGAAAGGCTGAGGAGGTAGAATGCTTCGACCAGCTTTCGCTCATCCTGATACTACAGCTCAGCAACCAGGCGGAAGAGGTAGAAGAGGTAATGTTTTGTCGCATTCCCCCCTCCACAAATCCGCAATCCACCACCTTCTCCTTTGTTTTATGTAGAGATATTTGTGATGTCATTAATTACAATTGGCAATAAGCAATTAGCAATTCGAGCGCAGCGA
>JBATMM010000474.1:0-12349 GCA_049289835.1 Saprospiraceae bacterium
TGGCATTGCAGCGCCCATGGTTATTATAGTGGGTATACGACAAATGCTCATCAGGGTGTTCAGAATCATGCAGGTGAAACATTCTTAAGAGGTATCCAGATGACCGATGCGAATGGTGAAGTCCGCTTCACTACGATATTTCCCGGTTGGTATCCCGGAAGAATAGTGCACATCCATTTCCAGATCTTTCTCAGTTCAGTTTTGCAAGTCACTTCTCAACTCACATATCCACTGATTGAAAAAAATGCTATATTAACTTCACATACTCCTTATACCACGTATGGTGCAGATCCGCAGACATTTAATACTGACAATGTTTTCTCCGATGGTTATGCTTTACAATTAGCAACGCTGACTCCAAATCCAAGCACAGGTGGATATAACAGTTACCTTGAAGTTACAATTGATGGAACAGGAACTACTGCATTGCAACAATTAGAACCAGAAACAGGTGGTCAATTCAAGCTTGGTCAGAATTATTCGAATCCGTTTAATGTGGAGACCATTGTTCCATTTACATTGAAAGAAAATTCAAATGTAAAACTCGATTTGTTTGATCTCGCCGGAAAAAAAGTGGCTACAATCACAAAACCAGGCTTAAGTGCCGGCGCACAAAAAATAGAGGTGAGTCTGAAGAATCTGAACTTACCAAAAGCAAATTATCTCTATCAGTTAGAAGTTGAAAACAGCATAGGTACATTTAGACAAGCGAAGATGATGACAAGTGTGAAAAGCTAATAGCAGGGAGCAAGGGGCAGGGAGAAAAGATAACTCGAGTTATTTATGTGTACCTCTGAATTTTGAATTCATTATTTTACTTCTCAATTCAAAATTCAGTATGGTTGCTGAGCTGTAGCAAGTGGATGAGCGGAGCAGGTCGAAGCACAATATTCACGATTCCATGAATAAGGAAGATTCAGACTCATTAGAAATAACTGTCTTAATTCGTTATCACAATCTGCCCTTCAGTCAGCACTGGAAAATTATTCAGCCTTAACCAAACCTGAGCAACTGTGACCACATCCTTTTCACAGTATTGTTTTATTTCTTCCAATCTATTTTCTTCCCAATATGCATTTCCCACCATGCTTCCATCCATCACATCTTTCGGAGAAGGAATACCTAACGAATAAGCGAGCAAATCAAGCGATGTAAAATTTTTATGATCTCCATATTTCCACAATTCAAGCGTATCCGCCACAAATTTTACTTCCCACGGCTTTTTTCCACTGATATTGAGGAGAGATGGAAGTTCAATTCCATGCACAGTCATCCGGCGGCATAAATAGGGCATATCAAATTCACGGATATTGTGGCCACACAATACATGCAAGTTCTGATCAAAAAAATTTTTATGTAAGATATTTGCAAAGGCTTCAAGCACCTCTGCCTCATTATGCCCGTAAAAGGATTTGATCCTCAGGCTTTGATTGTTATCCTCACTTGTCGTGATGATACCGGCGCTGATCACAATCGCTTTTCCAAATTCTGCATAGATCGCCGCCCTTTCTTTGTAACTCTGCGCGTATTCATCATCTGTCCATACATGGTCATCTCTACGCGCCATATATCCTATTTTTTGTTGCCAGAGATGCTTTCCGTGATCGTCCATTTCAATGAATTCACGGTGTTGGGAGACGGTTTCTACATCGAGAAACAGGATGTGTTGGAGAGATGGCATGTATGCGCTATTTAACCGGTGAAAAATCCCAGGAAATATCTTTATTTCTGTTTTCGTTAGTATTCCTGGCTGAGTATTCAATTTAGCCACCTAAGTTAGGGATTTGCCTTGGGAATTACAATCCTATGCTAAAAAATCAGATATTTGTCTCATCCTCGTTTCGGCAAGGCTTAATCCCCTGAATCTGACCCCTTTTTCTTTTGGATTCAATAAGCATATTCATATAAATTAATCGATTTTAATTCCTATGTCCCAATCATCACAACAAAAGCTACTGGCATTGGCCACTGTCGCCATCATCGCTCTCCTCGGCCTTAGTGCTTTTTTGATCTATACCAAGGTCAATCAGGACAAGCTCATCAAAAGCCAGAATTCTGAGCTGATTGAAGAAACCCGCCTGAAAGCAGATCTGGAAAAGGAATACTATAAGGCACTGTCCGATCTGGAAGAAATGCGATCAAACAACAGCGAACTAAATGCCATGATCGAAACACAGAAAACGGAACTCAAAGCGCAAAAAGATAAGATAGCCACCATGATCACCACGGCAAAAGATCTGCAGAAAGCCCGTGAAGAAATCGCACGCCTCAGAGTGTTCGTAACAGAAGTTGAGAACCTGAGAAAACAAAATGCCGCATTAAGAGATACGAATTCGCTATTACTAAATCAACGTCAGGAACTTTCTATCCAGGTTGAACAAGGAAAAGTGACCAACGAAGAATTAGCAACTTCACGCAATGCCCTCGCCACTGAAAAAGAACAACTTCAGAAAGATAAAGAAGCATTGGCGCACAAAGTCAATATCGCTTCATCGGTCATGGTATCCGATATCTCAGCATCAGGTTATTTTGTAAAAGGCTCCGGAAAAGAAAAGGATTCAAATAAAGCCAAATCTATCGATGGCGTAAAAATTTGTTTCAAAACTAAAGAAAATGCAGTGGCCGAAAAGGGCAAAGAAAAGTTCTATATCAGGCTCATTAATCCACTTGGCGAAGTCATGGCTATCCAGGATTTAGGATCAGGTAATATAACACTCACGAACACTGGAGAATCCATTCAGTATACCCAGTTTGTTGAGGTAGATTATGCAAACGAAGTAATACCAGGATGCGTCAATTGGCAACCAGGAACTTCCTTTGAAACAGGAACCTATCAGGTGGAGATCTATAATAAGGGATTTCAGGCTGGTAAAGCCAGTTTCGTTCTCAAATAATCAGCTCATTCAAATCATTTTATCGCCGTTGTGTCAGGCCATTTAGACACGATGGTCTCCTCATATTTTACCTGGATTGAACAATTCAATTGGTTAATTGTCATATTGTGTCATTATGTACAGTTGGAGTTTCAGAAAATTTGATCCGGATGCTTTTGGTGACAGCCCTTTCGAAAATCTACTGAAGATTTTCAAGGAGTTGCTACTCTACACCTCCGGCAATGTAAGTGAATCCCTCAGTTGGCTGACCCAGCTTGACAGGCAATATAACCTGACGACACCTGAATACGGAATGGCTGATTTCATCAGGGAGCTAAAAGAGAAAGGGTACATCAAAGATGAAGGCAAAAACGATAAGCTGGTTCCTGCAGCAAAGATGGAACTTGAAATGCGTCGCAAAGCACTTGAAGATGTATTTGATGATCTCAAAAAGTCCAAGAGAGGCGATCACAAAACAAATGCCATCGGTATAGGAGATGAAGTCACTGCTGAAATCAAACCTTATGAATGGGGTGATTCACTGGACCAGATCGCTGTATCAGAAACAATTAAGAACGCACATATCAATCACGGGATAGAAGAATTCAGTCTCACTCAGGAGGATATGCAGATCCATGAGAGCTTCTACCAGTCACAGATGAGTACAGTCCTCATGATCGATGTGTCTCATTCGATGATCCTTTACGGCGAAGACCGGATCACACCAGCTAAAAAAGTCGCCATGGCTTTGTCTGAATTGATCACGACGAGGTATCCAAAAGACACTCTTGATATTATTGTCTTTGGAGATGATGCCTGGCAAATAGAAATAAAAGATCTTCCATATCTACAGGTCGGACCATATCATACTAATACAGTCGCAGGCCTTGAACTGGCAATGGAGATTTTGAGAAAAAGAAGAAATCCGAACAAACAAATCATGATGATCACGGATGGAAAACCCACTTGCATCAAGATTGGAAAAAAATATTATCAAAACAGTTTTGGTCTCGACAAGAAGATTTTGACGAGATGTTTTGCCCTCGCTGTCAAATGCAGAAAACAAAATATACCCATCACCACATTTATGATTGCCCGCGATCCATGGCTCGTTCAATATGTGGATCAGTTCACCAAAGCAAATGACGGGAAAGCATTCTACAGCTCACTTGAAGGATTAGGGTCCTTCATCTTTTTAGATTATAAACAGAATAAGCGAAAATTTAAACATTGATGGCATTAGCGACCACATTAGGTGAACTTAAAAAACAGGGTTATCAGCCTAAATCCATAAAAGAGGAACTCCGTGAAAATCTTATCAAACGGTTGCAAAATCGTCAGCCAGTTTTCGAAGGTATTTATGGATTTGATGATACAGTCATTCCGGATATGGAACGGGCTATCCTGTCGAGGCACAACATCCTTCTCCTCGGACTAAGAGGTCAGGCCAAAACAAGGCTTGCAAGATTAATGACCGCATTACTGGATGAGTATGTTCCAATCATCAAAGGCAGTGAGCTCAATGATGATCCGATGGAACCGATTTCTTCATTTGGCAAAAAATTAGTAGAAGATTTAAAAGATGACACACCAGTGTCCTGGATTCATCGTGATGAAAGATATGTTGAGAAATTAGCAACACCTGATGTATCAGTAGCTGATCTTATCGGCGATGTCGATCCGATCAAAGCAGCTACATTAAAATTGCCTTACAGTGATGAACGCGTTATTCACTTCGGCCTGATACCAAGATCTCATCGATGCATTTTTGTCATCAATGAAATTCCGGATTTACAGGCCAGGATTCAGGTTTCTCTTTTTAATATTTTACAGGAAGGTGATATTCAGATCAGAGGCTTCAAAACTCGTCTAGATTTAGATATCGAATTTGTATTCACAGCCAATCCTGAAGATTATACTAACAGAGGTTCGATCATCACTCCGTTGAAAGACAGAATTGAAAGTCAGATCCTGACACATTATCCGGAAGAGATTTCAACAGCAAAAGCTATCACATTGCAGGAAGCTTCAATTACTTCAGCACAACATAAGAAAATCCATGTACCTGATATCCTTCATAACATTTTGGAACGTATCAGTTTCGCCGCAAGGAAAAGTGAATATGTAGATGAAAAATCCGGTGTATCGGCACGTCTCAGCATCACTGCGCTGGAAAATTTGTATAGTACAGCTGAAAGAAGAGTGCTGATCAACAATGAAACTTCAACCGTAGCCCGCATCGCAGATTTCTGGGGTATCATACCTTCCATCACCGGAAAAGTAGAGCTTGTATACGAAGGTGAAGTAGAAGGCCAATACAATGTAGCTCTTCAGTTAGTGAGCCAGGCAGTTCGTGAAGAATTTCTTGAAACATTTCCTCATCCTGAAAAAATAAAGAAGGGAAAGGAAAAAGATCCTTATGGAGCCATCCGTGCTTTTTTCGGAGATAGTAATGTGATCCAGTTGCCGAATGATGCTGAAGATTATTTCTTTCAAAGTACGCTGGATTCAGTGCCAGGGATGGACAGGCTGCTTGAATCGTACAAGGTTCCCAAATCGGATTATTATGTATTCAAAGAGATAGTACTTCATTCACTGGCAGACCTTGATGTACTTACAAAAGAATTGACGCAGGGTAAAATTGGCTTTAGCGATCCTCTGGGTAAGATGTTGAATGATCTTGATGAAGAGGACCGTGATTAAATCCAATGTCTTTCGATGCTTAATAACTAGTGGCACTACTTAGTAGTGCCACTATTAGTAGTGCCACAAGGTCCTAAGTTGCTGATATTCATAGCCCCCGGATAGTTATCCACATCTCTTTTTCTTTCACGATTGCCATATGTCGATTCATAACCCGTATTAATCGAAGGCACATACTATTTACTATATCTTTGACGCTCTTACATTCAACAAAACTCAGATAAAGTGACTATACTCATCTTCCTTATTGTTTCCTACATATTTCTCAGCATCAGTCTCTATCTTCTTTTCCCAAAAGCTGGAGTTCCCGCTATCAAAGGTCTTATTCCGGGAGTCAATTTTGTGGAATGGTGCAAACTCATCGGAAGAAAACCTGCCTATGCGCTTTGGCTTTTATTCCCCATTGTCAACATATTTATTTATTGTGGGATGGCTGTTGACCTGGTCCGTTCGTTCGATAAATTGAAATTCAGGCATAGTGCTTTGGCCGTCATTTATGCTCCTGCCATTTTTACCTCAATAGCTCTGAGTAAAACAGATAAATATGTGGGTCCTGCGATACCCAGAGAAGCTGATTATAAAAATCAAATCCTGGAAGCCATCAAAGGCAACAAACCACGACAGGCCGAGAAATTAATTAAAGCAAATCCATTTCGTAAATCTCCAATCCGCGAGTGGACTGAAGCCATTGTCTTTGCTGTTTTTGCTGCTGCTTTTATCCGTATGTTTTTATTGGAAGCCTACAAAATCCCGACACCATCCATGGAAGGATCTTTACTCGTAGGCGATTTTCTTTTTGTCAGCAAAGCACACTATGGCATCAGGACACCGATGACAGTGGCCATGTTTCCACTCCTGCACAATACCATTCCCATACTGGGGACAGAATCTTACCTGGAAAAACCATCTCTTCCTTACTTCCGTCTGCCGGCACTTGAAAGTATCGATCGCAATGAACCAATCGTATTTAACTGGCCGGTAGGAGACAGCGTTTATTTATCTCCTTCCCGATCGTACACAGCGCATCAGATACAGACAAGCCCAGAAGCCAAAAGGGATGTGGGAAATGCAAAATTGATAACACGTCCGATAGATAAAAAAGATCACTACATCAAACGATGTATTGCCATAGCAGGCGATAGTCTGCAGATCATTGACAAACAGGTATACATCAATGGTGTCGCAGTAAAAAATCCAAGACACATGCAGTTCGTCTACCAGATAAAAGCAGATGGCCTCAATTGGGAGAAAGTTGAAGAAATGGGTATAAGTGTTCCACAAAACAGACAGGTCCCGTTTTATCTCGATAATGAACAGGTGGCCGAATTGAAAAAAATGGATCCGAATATCATCATTGAACCATTTGATATGACGCCTTATTCAACCGATTTATTTCCATTTGATAAAGTACATTTCGGAAAATGGACTGTCGATAATTACGGACCGATTTATATTCCTAAAAAAGGAGTTACAGTAGCATTGACTCCTGAATCTATAGCTCTCTATTCAAGGATCATTGATGTATATGAGCACAATGATTACAAAGTTGAAAATGGTCAGTTCATCATCAATGGTGTGCCATCGACTACGTACACATTTAAGATGGATTATTATTGGGCGATGGGGGACAACAGGCATAATTCTGAAGATTCAAGAGCCTGGGGTTTTGTTCCTGAGGATCATATCGTAGGTAAGCCGCTGTTTATCTGGTTCTCTACGAAGAATGGAAGCATGAGCAATGGAATCAATTGGAGCCGGATATTTACTTCAGCCTATAAGATGGATTAAGTTTTGCCCCTAAATCCCCTGAAGGGGACTTTATTAAGATCACTTAATTACTCATAAAGGAGGTTGCGATTATTACACTTTGGTACCTGCATTTAACCTAAGTATAATTTCTGGAATCTTGAAATTTCCTTAGCCTTAGCCTTAGCCTATTTTTGCTTAATCAATAAGCCCTATCTTTGTGGTCTTTATGTACGTTCAATTGCGATGATGACCAGATTCAAGGTTTTTTCTGTTACTTGTTTTTTATTTTTCTGTCTCACCGGGCATATCTACAGTCAGGCCGGTTACGATCTTTATTTATTCTCATTGCATCAATCCTCGGATGGACACAATCACGTCTATGGTCCAAAATTTCTGAGCAATTTCAATAAAGGCGGATATACGTATCAGCCAAGTTTCACACCGGAAGGAGATATTTTAGTCAGTGTCAGAAAAGCAGGTGAAAATCAAAATGATATCTGGCAATTGTCCCTTGCTCAAAAAAAGACAAAACGTCTTACAAACACTAAATCAAGTGAGTTTTTTCCCAAGATGATTGATGACGGAGTGTTTCTTTCATATCTTAAAAAAGAGCCACAAGAAACCATTGATCAGCAGGTATTCAGAGTAGAACTCAAATCTCAGAAAGTCCAGAACATGACAAAAGACATTCATGATGTGGGCAACTTCGCTTGGATGAGTTCGCACGAATTGGGATTATACAGGATGGACAATTCGCTTACCTTTCTTGAAACGAACGAAAATAAATCAAAGCGAATTACCTCCTCTGTTGGTAAATCTATATCCACCGACAAATCAGGTCGATTACTGTATGTGCATAAATTTGATCAGGACTATTATTATCTGAAAAAATATTTTCCAACATCCTCACTTGTTGATGTGATCACAGTGACACCCGGGAAGGCAGAGGATTTTACGCTTGCGCCTGACGGAACGATTTTCATGAGCAAAGATCATATGTTGTATAGTATGAATCCTTCTTCACAGACAAGCTGGAGCGAGGTAGCTGATCTTTCTTTGTATGATATTAAATTTATCACCGGATTGTGTGTCAGTGATGACGGACATCAACTGGCATTGGTAGCAACAAAAATAAAACCATGATCAGATTATTTATTTTTTATACACTATTCATAGGTTTGAACAGTTGTTCATCTCCTTTGACAAAAGAAATCACAGAATACAGGAAAGAATACTTCAAGGAATTTATGAGCGACCCACGTTCACCGCTTAAGGAGGCTGATCTTGCAAAACTTGATTTTTATCCGGCAAGTGGAAAAGCGCGTATAACAGCTACTTTCAATCCAACTACTGATTCTGAGCCATTTGATATGCCTACTTATAGCGGACTGACACGAAAGTATCGTAAATATGGTGTCGCCACTTTTTCATGGGGTAGTGTGAAAGCTACATTGTCTTTGTATGAAAATCTGTCACTCTTGTCTAATCCGGATTTTAAAGATTACCTCTTCCTTCCATTTAAAGATGAAACAAACGGAGTGACCACTTATGGAGGAGGGCGATATATTAATATGTCAAAAGCGGATGCCGAAGACGGGTCGATTACAATAGATTTCAATAAATGTTACAATCCATATTGTGCATACAGTGACGGATTCAATTGCCCTATTCCGCCCAGGGAAAATAATCTTCCATTTGAGGTGCATGCAGGCGAAAAGAATTTTAAAGGAGCCTACACCGCAGTCGGACATTGATTTGGCAACAGGATGAAAATAATGGCTGGTAATAGATTAATATTTCATATCCCTTTTTTAATATCCCCGGAAATATGCGATGGACACAGGATTTTCGTTAATACAAAAGATTTATCCCGGATCATAAAAGACAGATAAGCATGAATTTGATTTTACTCTATACCTCATTAGTTTCCGTTTTTCATTTCCTTCCTACATCAGACCCTGTAGAAAGGTGGTTGGTCCAGATGAACTCCAACTCTACTGAATGTCTCGATCAGTGGTGGAGTGACAATGGATATGCTTCAACGTCTTATATAAAAAAGAAACTTCCGGTCGATACCTGGCTTGTTGTTGAGCTGCCGGCAAGTGCAGTTCCTTCACTTCAAAAACTACCTTGTGTATATAGAGTGATGATAGATCAGCGAATCAAGTGGAGGAATACCGTTCCCAACGACCCGGCTTACATCAGTCAGGGTGATATGAACCTCATCGGTATGACAAAAGCATGGGATATTTCAACCGGAGGCTTGACGAATCGTGGTGATACGATCGTAGTGGCCATAGTGGATGAGGGCTATGATGTGCAGCATGAAGATCTCGCACCGAATATCTGGATTAACAGAGGAGAAATACCAAATGATGGTATTGATAATGATGGCAATGATTATATAGATGATTACAAAGGCCTCAATGTCAGAACTAAGGATGATCAGCATTCAAAAGTTGCGCACGGGACTCAAGTAGCTGGTATCATAGGCGCCAAGGGAAACAATGGTAAAGGTGTAAGCGGTGTGAATTGGAACATCAAACTTATGCTCATCAGCGATACTGACCTGCATGAATCTTCAGTCATTGAGGCTTATCAGTATGCACTCGATATGCGAAAAAAATATAATCAGTCAAATGGATCTGAAGGAGCATTTGTAGTAGCTACAAATTTATCGGGAGGGATTGACAATGCATTTGCGGCTGAACATCCGATGTGGTGCGAGATGTATGATAAGTTGGGTGCTGTAGGAATTTTGAGTGTGGCAGCAGGTCCCAACAGACCTATCAATGTGGATATTGATGGTGACATGCCGACGACATGTACATCAGATTTTCTGATTGCAGTGACTAACGTTGATCTTTCGGATGTGCTTTGGGAAAGTGCAGGATTTGGTGCGACCAGTATTGATCTGGGAGCTCCCGGAGAGGGAACATTTAATATTAATCTCAATAATCAGTACACCGGTTTTGATGGTACCAGTGCTGCCGCTCCTCATGTATCAGGAGCGATTGGATTATTGTATAGTATTCCATGTACTACTTTACTGGACGAAATAGATATTGATCCACAAGGAGTAGCTTTAAAAATGAAGAACTTTATTCTGAACTCCGGTAAGTCCAATAATTCTTTGCAGGATATTACTGTCACGGGCAAAAGATTACAGACAGATGCAGCGCTTAAGGCTGCTTTATCCGAATGTAGTTCAAATGTTGAACCGGTTCTGAGGATTATTTCTATATCTCCTAACCCGTCGAGCCTGGAAATGGCAAAGGTCAATATTCAGGTCAGGGGAGATTCTGCTAATGTAACCTATGATGTATATACGACCAATGGTGCTTTGGTGAAATCCGGCGAGGTAACAACAGATGAAATCCATCAGGGATATTTTCTTTTTGATACTAAGCCACTGGCAGCGGCGCTTTATATGGTCACCCTTAGGAGGAATAAGGAAAAAGACACCATGAAGCTCTTCGTGTACTGATCTGTGACCTGAAAGAACCTGGATTAGAAGGGTTTGAAATTATCATTGGACATATGGTAAAAAGTCGCTGATAAACTTTTATCTTTGCACTCCATTTGAGGAGTCGGCTTCGTAGCTTAATTGGATAGAGCACCTGACTACGGATCAGGAGGTTGAAGGTTCGACTCCTTCCGAAGTCACCATTTTATAGGTAACTTCTTGATAGAAAGAACATTACATAATAAGAATAAAAGGCATAAAAGATGGCCAGAGAATGTCAGTTAACAGGGAAAAAACCGATGACCGGTAATAAGGTTTCCCATTCGAACATGAAGTCAAAACGAAGATTTTTGCCTAACCTGCAAAAGAAAAGTTTTTTTATTCCCGAGACAGGTCAGACAGTAGAACTCAATGTTTCCACTTCAGCCATCAGGAATATCGACAAATTAGGCCTCTATGATTACCTTATCCGATTGAAGAAGGAAGGCTTCCATACAGGTGTCACATTAAGAAAGAAGAAGTAATCATCTATATATCATGGCAAAGAAGTCAAAAGGTAACAGAAACCAGATAATCCTTGAATGCACTGAGCATAAGACCAGTGGCATGCCCGGAACGTCACGTTATGTGACCCAGAAAAACCGTAAAAACACACCGGATCGACTTGAACTAAAGAAGTTCAACCCGATACTGAAGAAAGTCACCGTTCATAAAGAAATCAAATAATAAAATCATCATCAAATGGCTAAAGTTTCAAAAAATGCCAAGGTTGCTCAACGGGCAACAAATGCAGGTTCAGGAAGAGATTTTGTAAAAGTGGTAAAGCCTGTTAAAGATCCTGTCACCGGGAAATACTCTTACAAAGAGGTCATCATCCATAAGGATAAAGTGAAAGATTTTTTCGCTGAGAAATAGGCGATAGGGATTTCACATCCGTCCGATAGTTGCAATCTTCGATATCTGAATAGTCTATGCGTACTATTCAGATATCTTTATGTTAGCCCACTTCGATCATTATGAGTTTCTTCAATAAGTTTTTTTCAAAAGAAAAAGAACAGGAATTAGACAAGGGTCTTGAAAAAACCAAATCAAACCTATTCCAGCGCATTTCAAAAGCTGTCGCAGGAAAATCAACGGTTGATGTTGAAGTTCTGGATGAAGTTGAATCCGCACTTATATCCAGCGACGTGGGGCTGGAGACCACTATCAAAATCATCGAGCGGATTGAAGCCCGTGTAGCAAAAGACAAATACCTCAATGTCAATGAGCTCAACACAATATTACGTGATGAGGTAGCTGCTATCCTGACAGAAAATAATACGGCAGACCTTGATGATTTTGAGATTCCTGCAGGTAAAAAACCTTACGTAATGCTTGTAGTCGGGGTGAACGGCGTAGGAAAAACTACCACAATAGGCAAGCTTGCTTATCAATACAAACAGAAAGGCTTGTCTGTACTATTAGGTGCCGGCGATACATTCAGAGCTGCTGCTGTTGACCAGCTGAAGATCTGGGCTGACCGTGTAGGCTGCGCCTTTTTTAGTAAAGGCATGAATAC
>JBATMM010000475.1:0-1740 GCA_049289835.1 Saprospiraceae bacterium
TTGAGACCCTGGGTGCCATTGTTCAGCAATAAATCATCTCCAGTTGTATCAACCACTGTTTCGTTGTGCATGTAGGTGCTTTTAGGTTCCTGAGCTGCAGGCTGGCTATAAAGTAAATTACTCAGTAGTATGGCTACTGTAAGAAAATAAATCTGTTTCATAAATAATCAGATTAAAATAAAGGTTAATAAAATGAATAGAGAGGTGAATACAGAGGTGCATCACCTGACTAAATGTCGGTAGATGGAAAAGGGATCAGGCGATATCCGGTGGTTCGCAGGAAGTATTTAAATAGACGGGATAATAAATGTCTTGGTAGGTATATGAACTTGTAAAATTTACATCGGCCACTATTTCTGAATTGACCGAATGTGCTATGACTATTTCCGAAATGATTTTAAAAAACTGCAGGACGATTCTTGAATCCTGATGTTGGCCAGGAAAAGGATGATTGTCGTTGTTAGCGATTTCGTTTATGAGACTCTCTTCTTTTTTATCGTTGATGCAATGATAGATCATCGTATCATTTCTAACATCGGTGCAGACGACATCATACATGTGGCCCTTGTAACTGAATTCCTGATTATCTTTTAACCATATCAGTTTATCGACATCGTGAGGAGAAATAAATACTTCATCTATCGGGATGTTATAATTTCCATCGCGGATGATGGATTCGACATATTCATTGATTCGAAGATGATGAAAAACCAAAATGCTGATCCCTCCTATCGTGTTGGCGATAAATAAAATGAGAAGGGAGAGTGGGTAGAAGTGGCTCTTCATTGCTTAAGCAAAGATAACAATCCGTTAAGTACTTAAAATTCTAGCCTTAAAACGTACTTATTCTTAGTACTCTTAATCGTATTTTCAGTCCTATGATTACTGCAAAGGATATTAAAACCCGAGGTGTCAAAGCGATCGAAGATGGGCTAATTAAAGACGACCGCTTAAGCATCACTGTCAGAGGCCGGGTCAAATATGTAGTCCTGAAAGCTGAAGATTATGAATCATTAAGATTAGCTGAAAAGGAAATGTCCTATTTAGAAATTGTAAAGGATATAGAACAAAGACAATATACTCTGGAAACCTCCAAACAACATATGGATAGACTATGGAAAAAGAGCAGGAAAAAATGTAATCCATCTTAGCGGATAGAAAAAAATTCTACACTTTCCCAAAGCTTCTATACTTACTTACGACATCACTATCCGGAATATTCGCTTGTCGTTCAAAGCTCACTTCGAATGCGACCATTGTATTTGTCCCTTCTACACCGGGAATAGACTGAAGCTTATCATGCACAAGATCCTGGAGGTGTTTATTGTTGACAGCATAGAGGCGTGCCATGAGATCGTAGCGGCCCATGATACTTACACAGCTCACTACTTCGGGAATTCTTTTCAGGGCTTCGATCACATCATGGATCTGATTGGCTTCTTTGATCATCATCAGGACGAAGGCGCAGGTATCATAGCCGATATGTTCTGGTGAGATCAGGTAAACAGGTTTCATCAACACGCCTGTTTCTTTAAGTTTTCGGATGCGTTGATGCACAAGTGTGTTAGAAGAACCGATTTGTTCGGCGAGAACGGAGTACGCGATACGGCCATCTTCCATCAGGGCATCGATGATGCGGATATCGGTGCTGTCAATTTGATTTTCTAAGGGCTGATTCATGTCGTAATAAATAAAATCTGACAAAAATAGTTATAAACTATAACTGTTTTGACACTAATT
>JBATMM010000476.1:0-7439 GCA_049289835.1 Saprospiraceae bacterium
TGCAGACACAAGGACTTGAGTTCAGAGGAGTAGAGTCAGGAATCATCAACATGAGTGATGACAACATGGGTGTATTTGGCAGCACGTTAACAGCGAGCTGGAATAAAGCAGGAGGCATAAGCGCTACTGCATCTGATGTGTTGTTTACACTTAAATTCCAGGCCACAGCTCCGGGTAAATTAAGCTCAATGATGGCATTGAATTCGAAAGAAACACAAGCAGAAGCTTACAATACACAGGACGATATCAAGGGTCTGAAATTAACTTTCCGTGGAGCACAGCATGGAGCAGAGTTCGCACTGTATCAGAACGAACCAAATCCATTCAAGGGCAACACAGTGATAGGCTACGACCTACCAGCAGCAGGAAAGGTAACACTGACATTATTTGATGTAACAGGAAAAGTACTTTTAGTGAAGGATCAGGAATCTGTGAAGGGATATAACACAATATCTGTAGGCAGCAAATCGATACCATCAGTAGGAGTTCTTTACTACAGACTCGACGCTAAGGAGTATACAGCAACGAAGAAGATGGTGATCATCGAATAAGAAGCTGAAAAAAAGCGACGGGTTTATAGAGATATAAATCGGTTTTTGGGATGGCCTCTATCATGCTAAATGATAGGGGCCATTTTCTTTATTAATAAAATATCATGTGGTCCATTTTATAAAAATTGGTGAGAAAATCAATATTCTGATTAAAGACTTAGATTTATCATATCTGATCGAAAATTAAACAAGGCAAGATCCAGGTATTTCCAGGTGCTATAATCCTTTATATTTCGTAAGTGTGACATTTTTGGGATTCATGCCACAGATCCGGTGGCAATTGTGATTGTGCATTTGTCAGGAGGCGATTTTTAGCTATATTGAATGAAGGACTATCAGATAATAGACAAGGAAAAGACAATGAAGTTGGATCTTTCTATCTTTGATATATGCGACAATTAGCTCTCTTGATATTAGTTCTCGTGATGTATAGCTGTAAAAATTCTTCAGCAATACAAAGCAACCCGTTTGGTGTTGCCAATCTTCATCAATTGAACAGAAGGCTTCTTGAAATAGCTATGGAAGATGGATTCCCTCCCCCAATCGCATCCAGGGTATATGTGTACCCACACATTGCGTACTTCGTTACAATTCAAAAATTTTATTCTGACAACTTACCCTCGATTACGGGAAAGCTTAACGGTTTTACCCCATTGGATTCAATTAAAACTCAGGGTGCTCAGGCAGAACTTACCGCCATGTTGGCATTTTGTAAGATAGCGAAAAAGCTAATTTTTTCTGAACACTATATGGATGAAATGATACAAAATTTTCTGATAGAAGCAAAGGAAGGAGGCTTAAATGTTTCCGTAATTGAAGCATCTGAAAGATGTTCCGATGAAATAGCGCATCACTTGATTTCATGGATAAATAAAGACAACTATGTGGAGACAAGGACGATGGATCGTTGGACGAGTACAAAAAAGCGAGGAGAATGGGTTGAGACACCGCCGGATTATATGGCAGGCCTTGAGCCCCACTGGGCCAAATTAAGGCCGTTACTTATCGACAGTGCAAGTATCTTTAAATCAGCTCCTCCCCCGTCGTACAATCCTGGAAAAAATTCGGAATTCTTTAAAATGGTAAATGCTGTTTACCTACAGTCAAAAAATCTGGATGATCA
Organism: Saprospiraceae bacterium; assembly: GCA_049289835.1. Taxonomy (GTDB): domain Bacteria; phylum Bacteroidota; class Bacteroidia; order Chitinophagales; family Saprospiraceae; genus Opimibacter. The sequence continues at coordinate 1,675 of JBATMM010000476.1, forward strand.
TAAAAAAGAAATCGCATTATTTTGGGATGATAACCCTAACACCTCAGAATATCACGGCCATCTTGTTGCCATAACACACAAAATTTCACCTCCCGGCCATTGGTTAAACATTATCAGCCAAATCAGTAAGAAAGATAACAGCGATTTGTTCAAGACTACAAAGGCATATACGTATACTGCCATTGCCATGTATGATGCTATCATTTCATGTTGGTATGAGAAGTATAAGACCAACCTTGTACGTCCGATCACTTATATTCAGGAGAATATTGACATCAATTGGAAGCCATTGATTCAGACGCCTCCTTTTCCGGAATACACAAGCGGGCATAGCGCTATATCGGCTGCCGCTGCTACTATTCTCGCCAGTATCTATGGTGACAACTACGCTTTTACAGATTCCACAGAAATTCTTTTCGACCAACCTGTGCGAAGTTTTCCTTCATTTCATGACGCCGCTTGGGAAGTTAGTCTGAGTCGTTTCTACGCAGGAATACACTATATGAATGGTGTCTCGGAAGGCAACAAACAAGGCATTTTCATTGGACAGATAATACTTGAAAAATTGAGATAGCCTTTTTACGATATGATCATAAACTTAAATCCCCCGAAATCTTCACAGCATTGGAAAACCCTTAGTTTGAAATCCATCTAATATCTTTACTGATGTATGGATTATTAATCATCAGACATGCACGGAATACCACACTTCCCGACCTGGCTTAATAAATTTTTATGAAGAATTATCTGGTTACATTGACTGTGTTGATATTCCTTGTTTCCTGTAGCGAAAACAAGAAGGACCAAAAATTCCAGTCAATTTCAAATGACGATTCCGTTTCTGCAAATTCTCAAAAGCGCCTGTTTACCCAACTTGATTCCAGCGTCACGGGTATCACGTTTGCAAACATTATCAGCGAAACCGAAGAAATGAATATCAATTTGTATGGGTACCTGTATAACGGTGGTGGAGTGGCTACAGGGGATATAAATAATGATGGATTGATAGATATATACTTCAGCGGAGGTATGGTATTTCACAAATTGTATCTCAATGAAGGAAATTTTAAGTTCAGGGATATCACTGCTACTGCGGGAGTTGAGGGTGGATATGGTTTCAAAACGGGCGTGACAATGGTTGATATCAATAATGATGGGCTGCTGGATATCTATATGTGCAAATCAATGGTGAGTGATCCAAAATACCGGAAGAATATATTATATGTCAACAATGGAGATCTGACGTTTACGGAAAGGGCAGAAGAGTATGGCCTGGCTGATGCAAGCTATTCTTCACAGGCTTACTTCTTTGATATGGATGCTGACGGAGATCTCGACATGTATCTTGTGAATCACCCATGGGACCTGTCTGAAGCCAGCAATCTTAAAGTTGAGTACAATCCCAAAGGCGTGATTGAAATGAGGAAAACGGAGGATTTCAAATACATCAGCGGCAGGCTTTATGAAAATACTGGACATCATTTTACTGACATCACCCATAAGGCTGGAATTGAGAATTCTGCATTCGGCCTGAGTGCAGTTATCGGCGATTTTAACAATGATCAACGGCCCGATATTTATGTCTGTAATGATTATATAAAGCCCGACTTTCTATACATCAATAATGGAGATAAAACATTTACCGAAAGTTTCTCTGACTATTTCAGGCATTCTTCTCTTTCTTCTATGGGTTCCGATTTCGCTGATATTAATAATGACGGCTATCAGGATCTGATCACGCTTGACATGTTGCCGAGGGATCATTATAGACAGAACATGTTGATGATGATTCAGAATTATGACAAATTTGATCAAATGATCAAGTTAGGTTTGGGAGCACAATATGTGCAGAATTGCTTACAGCTAAATAATGGGAACGGGACCTTTAGCGATATCGCGTATATGTCAAATACAGCCTCTACCGATTGGAGTTGGAGTGCACTATTTGCTGATTATGACAATGATGGATGGAAGGATCTTTTCATATCAAATGGATATAAAAGAGATGTGACAAACCTGGACTATGCCAGGTACGCTATGGATTCTTTGCGTAAAGAATATGCTGCCAAACACTTGAGTATGGTGAAATGGGTGGAACAGATGCCAAGTATAAAGATCCATTCCTACTTATTCAGAAACAACGGAGATATGTATTTCAGTGACGAGTCAAAAACCTGGAATAGCGGCACCCCGGCATTTTCGAACGGTGCTGCTTATGCAGATCTGGATAATGATGGTTACCTCGACATCATCGTCAATAATATTGATGAACCTGTATTTGTATTAAAGAATGAAGGAAAATTGTCGCGCGCCAACAATTTTATCCGATTTGTTCTTGCAAATGAAAAAGGTAAAACGTCTTATGGTACCCGGGTACGTATATTTACGACCAATGGACAATTTCAGGATCAGGTTTACTATCCTACCCGTGGATTTTACTCGAGTGTGGAACCAGTTGTGCATTTTGGCATAGGCAAAACTGATTCCGTCGCTTCTGCAGAAATCATATGGCCCGATAGAAGTATACAAGTTATTGAGAATCCGGAAATCAATAAGGTGCATCACATATCCAGGAATGTATCCGGGAAAAAATATGAGCCTGCGAAGCCTCAAAAATTATTTTTTGAGGATATTTCAGCAAAACTCCCCCCTGAAGCTATGCACAAAGAAAATGAATTTATCGATTTCAAACGCGAACCTCTTTTACATCAAAAATACTCGGAAGAAGGTCCTGCATCTGCGGCCGGGGATGTAAATGGAGATGGACTTGATGATGTCTATCTTGGAGGTGCCGCAGGTTTTGAAGGAAAACTTTTACTTCAAAAACATGAAGGTGGATTTGCAGTGGCTCAAACAACCATCTTCAAAAAAGATTCTTTGTATGAGGATGTTGCTGCTCTCTTCTTCGATGCCGATGGTGATGGATCAAAAGACCTGATCGTCATTAGCGGAGGCAATGAGCAACCGATGAATAATCAACTATACCAAAATAGGCTTTATCTTAATAATGGTAAGGGAGAATTTTCGAAATCAGTAGACCGTTTACCGAAACAGTTTTCCAGTGGAGGATGTGTTGCGGCCACCGACCTTGATGGGGATGGGGATATGGATTTATTTATTGGGGCCAGGGTAAGTCCGGGTAGGTATCCATTGCCACCAGAAAGTTGTTTGTTGCGAAACGATGGTGGGAAGTTTACGAATGTAACAGCAGAATGGTCTGAAGGATTGATGAATATTGGGATGCTCACCGATGCACATTTTGCAGATTTAAATAATGATGGTACACAAGAATTGATTCTGGCAGGTGAGTGGATGCCAGTGACCATTTTTCAGAAAATAAATAATAAATATGTCAATACTACAGCTGAATTTGGTTTGGCGGATTTGTCAGGATGGTGGTACTCTCTTGAAGTCTCAGATATAAATGGTGATGGTTTTCCGGATATCGTTGCCGGAAATCTGGGATTAAACTCGCATATCCAGGCGTCTAAAGGGAAACCGGCTACAATTTGGTATAAGGATTTTGACAGCAATGGCACTATTGATCCAGTCCTCACCTGTTTTACAGGGGATACTAGCTTCCCATTACAATACAGAGACAGGCTCTTGGATCAAATGATCGTTCTGAAAAAGAAATTCACTCGATATAGGACATATGCTAATGCTACGCTTGAAGATATTTTTAGCCCGACCCAACTTAAAGACGCCAAAGTCCTTACAGCAAATATATTTGCGCACACGCTGTTCATCAGTCAGAGTGGAAAAAGCTTCAGTGCCCGGGCACTGCCTGTGTATACCCAGATATCAACAGTGCGCGCTATCAAAGCTTTGGATATAAATCATGACGGAGTCATGGATCTGGTGATCGGAGGTAATTTTTATGGCACCGATGCTCAGTTTGGACGCTATGATGCTTCTGTGGGTGCTATTTTAATTGGCGACGGAAATGGCCAATTCCGCGTTTTCGGCCCGGCAGATAGCGGTTTTTGTATTCCTGGAAATGTCAAAAGTATCCTTCCCTTGAAATCATCCTCCGGAATTAGCTTATTTGTTGTGAAGAATAATGATAGGTGTAGTTTGTTTGATTTTAAAAAATAGAGCAGACAATTCTGATGCTGTATTTTCTGAAAACAGGTAACTGAGCCTGTTTTTACATTGCTGATGCGATTATTACAATAAAATTATTATTTAAAAAAAATAAAAATTGATTGGTATTGATTCAAAATTAATCGTTAATTCTTCAAAAATAAGACTCTATAGATTATATAAATATTTAATATGAAAATATTAATAAAACTTGGCACATATGTTGACTCATTTAGTTGAAATTTTCTCATTAGGATAGAAAGTTGCCAGGTAAATAATTAATTTTGCCTTAGAACCTATTGAAGATTGCCATATTATTATTTTTTAATATGAATCTCAACCTGAAGAATGACCAACATATACTTGTTGGGATTATTCCATGTTTTTCTACTCAGGAAACTATGGAAGTGTTTATAAGGGAGAGAATTAGAATCATAGGTTTAGGATTTTAAATTCATTATAAACACAAATACCATCTCATGAAAAGTACATTTTCTCATTTATCATCATTCTGGGTGAAAGTGCTCCCTATAATGCTTGTGCTGTTGAGCATAGGTCTTACAAGGACACAAGCTCAAAATTACAAGCCACTTAACGAGGCCGTTATTGCAGTATCTAACGCCATTGACCTTATTAGATCAGAGGGTGGTATTAAAGCTGTAGTGACTAAAAGCAATGGAAATGGACAAGCCACCACAGGTGGATTGACTCCGGCTCAAGCTACTAACTCTCAATTAAAAGTGTTCGAATTAGCCTATTACTCACTGTTTATCGAAAAGGCTAAACTCGCTGGAGAAGTTGCTCAGGCAGTAATAAACCTCGATGCTACCGTTAATGCACAGGGTCAGCCTCAATCAAGGGTTACCACGATAAATAACGCGCGAGCTAACCTTATGGCATTAATAACGAACTGATGCATCTAAAGACATATCAAAAGAAACCAATCTTGATTTATATCCTCAATTGTAATCTCATGGAAAAGAAAAATTTTACTATTTTATCAAACAAGCTTTTCAGAAATCTCCTGTTGGCTTGTATACTCAGTCTGGGGTTCGCAACAAGTGCTAAGGCAGTAATTACCCTGACCTTTGCAAATGCCGGAAGTACTATGTATACTCCGGGCCAAAATAACGCCCTTGCCTTTACCGTCACAGGTGTCGGCAGTGAGTGGGTTGACCGTCTGACGATCTCTTTCCCCGCTGGTGTCACTGTGAATTCTGCAGCTCCTAATGGAACAGGTGGGTGTGCCACCCAGGTAGGCGTAAGGCTCATTTGCTCACCAGCAGTATCATGGTGTACGGCAACTGGGGCTGTTTGTGGCCTCGGCGCTATGGGCAACTCCTTCTGCGGTTTCTGGCAAGCTGGAGCCCAAAACCTTATGGTCGATATTGCCGTTCCCGCCAACTTTACTGGCCCTATGACGGTAACACTGAATAGTAAAGGTGAATCCGGAGGTGTTGATGTTGATGTGCTCACATTAGCTCAGGCAATACCTTTTGTGCCTTGTGCATTGGTATGTCCGGCCAACATAACCCTGACTCTGGATCCAGGGGCATGTTCAGCATTTGTTAACTATACTGTACCTACTACAGGTACATGTCTTATTGGTGGTTCAGTTACTGGCTTTTCAGGTGCTTATGCTCCGTCAGCTATTAATTACTACCAGTATGATGCAGGTA
>JBATMM010000477.1:0-4833 GCA_049289835.1 Saprospiraceae bacterium
GGCCAACAGTACCCTGACCATCGCCTACAACGACTATTGCTGCAAAAGAAAATGTCCTTCCCCCTTTAGTCACTTTGGCAACCCTATTGAGGGCCACAAGTTTATCCTTGAGCTCGGTTTCTGATGCTTTTACTCTGACAGATGTTTCTTTCACTTTAAGATATGGTTGATATACGAATTAAAATTTCAGTCCGGCGTTTCTTGCTCCTTCAGCCAAAGCTTTTACTCTGCCATGAAACAAATAACCTCCGCGGTCAAATACCACTTCAGAAATATTTATTGCTTTCGCACGAGTACCAATCAACTCTCCAACTTTGGTTGCTACTTCAGTTTTGCTAGCGCCCGCTACTGACTCATCAGTTGAGGCTGCTGCGGCCAAAGTAATTCCATTGTTGTCGTCGATCAACTGACAATAGATTTGCTTGTTGCTTCGGTAGACGGACAGACGTGGGCGTGCAGTAGTGCCTTCCATCTTTTTACGAATACGATAATGTATACGTTTACGCCTTGATGTTTTTGTTAGTGCCATAATTGGAGCGTTTTAGCTCTTGTTATTTTTTACCAGATGTTTTACCGGCTTTTCTTCTCAATATTTCATTAGAATATTTAATACCCTTGCCTTTGTATGGTTCAGGTTTTCTGAAGGCTCTGATCTTTGCTGCTACCTGACCCAACAATTGTTTGTCGTTAGATGTGAGGATAATGGCAGGATTAGATCCCTTTTCAGTTTTAGTAGCGACTTTAACCTCATCCGGTACATAGAAGTAGATCGGGTGAGAATAGCCTATGATGATTTCAAGGAGGTTTCCTGTATTTGTTACCCTGTACCCGACACCGACTAATTCCAATGTCTTCGTGAACCCTTCAGTTACACCTAAGATCATGTTATTGACTAAGGCTCTTGAGAGTCCATGGAGCGCTTTGTGCCTGTTTTGGTCCGTAGGACGTGCAAAAGTCATCTCCCCTTCAGCAAGTTTGATCGTGATGTCCGGATCTATTTGCTCATGTAATGAGCCTTTGGGTCCTTTGACAGTCACCAGGTTGCCTTTTGTGAAACTGATGTCCACTCCTTTGGGCATGTTGATTGGTAAATTACCTACTCGAGACACGATATTCTGTTTTTAATAATTAATTTCCTTTTTTCCAATAGCACATTAATACACATAACAGAGACATTCGCCACCCAGCTTTTGCTTACGTGCTTCTTTATCTGTCATCAATCCATGAGATGTAGAAATAATAGCTACACCTAATCCATTGATAATTCTTGGCAAATCTTCTGAAGATGAAAATCTCCTTAACCCTGGTCTGCTCAATCTTCCCAATTCTCTGATGACCGGTTCTTTAGTTTCAGGATTATACTTGATCGCAATATTGATCACCGCAGTTTTGCCTTCGCCTTCAAAGGTATATTTCAAAATATAACCTTGCTCGTAAAGGATCTCTGTGATCTTTTGTTTAAGCTTTGAGTTTGGTATACTCACCACACGATGCCTTGCCTGTTGAGCATTGCGAATACGTGTGAGATAGTCTGCTATTGGATCTGTGATTGCCATGAATGATTCAATAAATTGATTTTAGATGCTATTCTTTATTCTGTTACCAGCTTGCTTTTGTTACGCCGGGAATTTTACCATTAAGTGCCATATCCCTGAACATGTTCCTGCACAGACCGAATCTTCTCATGTAGCCTTTTGGACGACCTGTTAATTTACATCTGTTGTGTAAGCGCTTTTTTGAAGAATTACGTGGAAGTTTATCAAGTTCATCCCACTTTCCTTCTTCTTTTAATTGCTTTCGTAAGGTGGCATATTTTGCTACCAAGCGTGCTCTTTTATCTTCTCTTGCTATAAGTGACTTCCTGGCCATAATGGTGGCTGATTAGTTTTTCTGATTTTTAAATGGCATACCCATTTCTTTTAAAAGGGCATAAGCTTCGGCATCGGTATTGGCAGTAGTCACAAAAGTGATATCCATACCATTGATCTTTGTGATCTTATCCAGATCTATTTCCGGAAAAATGATTTGTTCAGTGACGCCGAGAGAATAATTTCCTCTTCCGTCAAAACTTTTATCATTGATCCCCTGGAAGTCACGTACACGAGGCAAAGTAACCGTAACAAAACGATCAAGAAATTCAAACATTCTTTCTTTGCGCAATGTCACGCGAACTCCTATAGGCATTCCTTCTCTCAGCTTAAAATTGGAGATGGATGTCTTTGCAATCGTAGAAACAGCTTTTTGTCCTGCGATCGTAGTTAACTCTTGCTGGTAAACATCCACAAGTTTTTTGTCCTGTGTAGCCTGCCCGATCCCCTGATTAAGACAAATCTTAACTAAACGGGGAATTTGCATTTTTGAGGAATAGCCGAATTGCTCCATTAATTTCGGTGCGACGACTTCATCATAATATTGCTTTAATCTAGGTGTATAACTCATCACTTAATGATTTCTCCGGATTTTTTTGAATAACGTACATTTTTACCGTCGACAACCTTGCGTCCTATTCTTGTAGGTTCACCAGATTTCGGATCGATCAGCATCACGTTTGAAACATGGATTGCTGCCGGTATTTCAACAATACCACCTGGAGTAGATTGTGTAGGCTTCCTATGCTTTTTCACAATGTTCACTTCCTCAACAATCACACGGTGTTTGTCAAGAACTACTTCCATGACATTTCCTTTCTTACCCTTATCGGCTCCGGATATCACCATCACCATATCTCCTTTCCGGATGGATGGTTTTGCTACAGGTGATATTCTATTTTTATTTTTTGTGCTCATGACTATTCATTAATTGTGATATCCACTAAATCAAAGTACTTCAGGTGCTAACGATACGATTCTCATATAATCGCGCTCTCTTAACTCTCTGGCTACCGGGCCGAAGATACGTGTGCCACGAGGCTCATCTGCTGCATTCAACAAGACTACTGCATTGTCATCGAAGCGGATATAAGAACCATCCTTACGACGGATCTCTTTTTTTGTCCTGACAACAACTGCTTTTGAAACCAGTCCTTTTTTTAAACCTCCCGGAGCAGCATCCTTAACAGAAACCACTATTTTATCACCGACTGATGCATATCTCCTGCCTGAGCCACCTAAGACGCGAATGCAGAGTACTTCCTTAGCACCGCTATTGTCCGCTACATTTAGTCTTGATTCCTGTTGTATCATATTATTTTCAATTCACTTTTGTGAAAGCTCAATTATAATTACTTCGCTTTTTCGATGATATCGACCAGACGCCATCTTTTGAGGGCACTTAACGGACGGGATTCAACGATTCTTACCAGGTCTCCTATTCCACATGCATTTGCTTCATCATGGGCCATGAATTTCTTGTTACGCTTTACAAATTTCCCGTATATCGGGTGTCTGAGTTTGCGCTCCACCATAACCGTGATCGTCTTGTCATTCTTATTGCTAGTGACAACACCAACCCGTTGTTTTTTTAATTTTATTACGTTCGTTTCCATGACCTCATTAAGCTTTTTTGCGTCGTGATCTGATTCGTGATCTTTTTGCCGTTTGTTCGGGCGACATAGTTGTCATTTCCCTTCTACGCATCTCTGTCTGGATACGGGCAATATCTCTTCTTGTACTCCTTAAGGTGACAGGATTATCTAAACCTTTGATGGTATGATCAAACCTCAGTTTGTGATACTGTCCGTTCATCTGAGTTAACTCAGCCTTCAGGTCAGCATCTGACATTTCACCTAATTCTATAAATTTCTTTGTTGCCATTGTTGATTCAGATTATGATTCTGTATAATCATGTCTTACGACAGTCCTTGTTTTCACAGGTAATTTCTGAGCTGCGAGTTGGAGTGCTTCAAAAGCTACTGTTTGGGACACACCTTCTAATTCGAACATGATTCGCCCTGGCTGAACTAAAGCTACCCAGTGATCATGAGCTCCTTTTCCTTTACCCATCCGCACTTCCTGGGGCTTTTTGGTCACCGGCTTGTCAGGGAAAATCCTGATCCAAACGGCGCCTTCTCTTTTCATATGCCGGGTCATCGCAATACGGGCTGATTCAATCTGCCTGCTTGTGATCCTTGCATTTTCAAGAGACTTGAGCGCAAAGCTGCCAAACGCGATATCACTTCCTTTCCAGGCGATACCTCTGTTTTTTCCCTTTTGTTGCTTACGGTATTTTGTCCGTTTTGGCTGTAACATGCTGCTATTTATTAACCAATTATTTTAGCTTTTTTTGAAAAAAGTGCGGCAAAGGTACGCTTTTCCTACTTCCTTCAGTTGGTATTTATTTCGGTTTTCTGCTTCCGCCACCGCCGCCGGTTCCACCTGGACGATTTCCTCCACCAGGTCTGCCACCACCACCCGGACGTCCTCCACCAGGACCACCTGAGCGACCGCGATCTCTTCCTCCTCCACCTCCGCCGGCACCGCGATCATTACGACCACCGCCCGCTCCTCTTTCACCTGGTGCGCCACCTCTTCCTCCTCTTTCACGGAAATCTCCTCCTCCTTCGTTACGTCCAAAACCTGCTCCTCGTTCATTTCCACCTCGACGATTACGTGTACCCTGTTCACCGCCAGCATTCAACGTCAGTTCTCTCTTACCGTATACTTCTCCTTTGCAAATCCAACATTTGATTCCAATCTTCCCAAACACTGTCTGGGCTTCTTTTATTGAGTAATCAATATCTGCTCTGAATGTATGAAGAGGTGTTCTGCCGTCTTTGTATTCTTCTGATCTGGCCATTTCAGCTCCATTCAACCTACCACTAATTCGTACTTTAATTCCTTCAGCACCTGATCTCATGGTTGACTGGATCGCCATTTTAATTGCACGCCTGTAATT
>JBATMM010000478.1:0-3043 GCA_049289835.1 Saprospiraceae bacterium
GCATTGAACATGGTGGTCATGACTTGCTTTTTACTCTTGATAAGAGCACGTATTGCATCCGGATTAAAATAAAAATTGACATAATCCAGATCAATAAGATCCTTGAAAATCCCATTAGCCACAAAGATGTCTTTACGTCCGTCATTATCGAAATCCGCCAGTAAAGCACCCCAACTCCATTCTGTAGCTTCTACACCCTCGAATCTTCCAATCTCAGAAAAATAGGGTAGTGAATCCGGCCCAAGACCACGGTTCAGCTGAAGAACGTTTCGCCCGAACTGTCTATAATATCCTTTTGAAAAACTCTCCTGATAAAGAGGCCAGTTGTCAAATACAGCTTTTGTTTTATAGCGGTAAGGATCTTTTGGAAGCATCTCGGTCACAAATATCTCTGGCCATCCATCCTCATTTAAATCTGCAATATCAGCACCCATCGAACCCTTGCTGATTTCCTGGGTTGAGGTGGTCAGACATTCCTTAAATGTCCCGTTCTTTTGGTTGATGTAGAGATAGTCTCTTTCAAAAAAGTCATTTGATACATACAGGTCAGGCCATTGATCACCATTAAGATCAGATACTGTGACGCCGAGTCCAAATCCAATAGAACTTCCAAAGATGCCTGCTTCTTCACTGACGTCAACATAATGAGGGAACGAATCACGTGCAGACTTTCCATCTACAAAATGAATGAGATCATTTCGATAAAGTTTATTTCCACCCAGAGTATCTCGTACAAGACGACTGTCTTTGATAAGATCATATGTTCCGACAGATCGTATGCTATTATTTAGAAGATAGCAATCAAGGTCCCCATCAAGATCATAATCAAAAAATACAGCCTGGGTACTCAGGCCGGTATCATCCAGTCCGGCTTCTTTAGAAACCTCTCTGAAAGTTAGATCTCCGTTGTTAAGAAACAGTTCGTTGTGTCTTTTTTCACTGGTTGGTTTACCTGATTTACAAATATAGATATCAAGCCAACCATCTCCATTGACATCAGCCATGCTTACACCTGTAGACCAGACGTTGTCAGTTCCTGTTCCTGAGGAATTTGTGATGTCTTCAAATTTCAGATCTCCTTTATTCAGATAAAGTTTGTTGCTGACCATATTGCCGGTGAAATAGAGATCACATAATCCATCATTATTAATATCTCCTGCAGCAACGCCTCCACCATTCAGAAAATTTTTGAAAATGTAAGGATTGTACTCTTCAGAAAACGTCAGTTTATTATTAAAATCAATACCCGTTTTTGATGATGTAAGAAGTGTAAAAAGAGTATGACGGGTGTCACTGGACTGGCACCGAATGAGTAGGATGAGAATCCCTAATAAGAATATCGAATACTTATGGTAAGACAAGGGTTCTAAGGTAAGAAAAAGGTCACCTTAAGCAAGGTGACCTTTTCTAGATCTATAAATTAAATACTAAGTATTCTGATGCTTAATAACCAGGATTTTGAACCAGGTTAGTGTTGATTTGAAGTTGTCCGGAAGGAATTGGCATAAGGGTACGGTATGTACCGTCATCAGCTGATTTTTCCCAACGGGCATCACCAAAACGGCCAAAGCGAATAAGGTCAGTACGGCGTTTTGCTTCAAAACATAATTCCCTGCCTCTCTCTGCTAATAGGTTGTCATCAGTCAATGATGCGAAAGGTGAAACCTTTGCCCTGTCACGTATCATATTGACAAGATCTAATGCCTCACTACTTCCGGCATTCAGACGATAAAGAGCTTCAGCTTTAGATAAAAGGATGTCGGCATATCTGTAGATAGCGAAGTCATTGCTCATACTTGAACGTCCTTTGAGTTCATATTCATACTTTGATAAGCGCGCTCCTGCATCTCTTTGTGCTGTGGGTTCTAGTTCATTTATGACCGGGTTGAAATTGACTAAACGGCCATCAGTGTCATCGTACCATTTGTCGGAATTGTCAACCAGGCGTACACCATCAGCATCATATTGAGGTCCATAAAGTAAAACCCCATAAGGACGTCGGCCTCCACCCGTCAGACGAGCATCATCTGGTGAAAAGCTGTTAAAGAAGTCAGCAAGTGTTGTATAGCCATTCCATGGTTGTTCAACCAGCTTAAAGGTCTTTTGACTTTCATAGTGAAGTGTCATTTGAACCATGTTGAAACCGCCTGCATTGATGGCATCATAAGGGATGACAAAGATGTTTTCTTTCGAAGCGGAATTATTGATAGAGAAATTATCAAAGTAATTAGCTTCAAGAGAATATTTGCCTGAATTGATAATCTCATCAGCAGCATCAGCAGCTTTTTGCCACTGTGGTGTGCCTGTATAGACACCTGCATTCAAATAAAGATTAACCAGCATTGCCTGACCCACATAGTAATTGACCCGGGCATATGTACTTGAATTGACATCTTTTGACAGAAGAGGAACTTGCGTGAGCAGTTCATTTTCTACAAAATTGTAGATTGTTTGCCTGGTCTCTGTAGCAGGTAAAAATCCTATGGGCACATCGAATTTAGTGACGAGAGGCACATTACCAAATACATCCAAAAGAATGAGGTAATAGTAGGCCCTTAATCCCTTAAGTTCAGCGATGAAAGCATCTGATCCCGCTCCTCCTGCTTTTTCAAAAGTAAAAATCAGACGATTGCAGGCATTGATACCACCATAACACAAATTCCAGGTATTGTTGAAATTACCTTCGGCAGAATTAAAAGTATGTCGATACATCCGAACCCATTGCTGACCGTCTTCCCAGTCCGGACCTTTCCAGGGAACTGTCGCTTCATCCGAAGAGCATTCCTGCAAAGAGAAATACGTCTGGTGGTTGCAAATACCATAAAGGTTTGTGTAGGCTTTTCCGAGTGCCGCAATATATTCGGCGTCGGATTTGAAGAAATTTTCTTCCGGAATCACATCCTTAAACTCAGGCGACAGGTCTGAGCAACTGGGAAGAGATAAGAAGAAGAAAATTCCAATAGCTAAAATGATTATGTTTTTCATCATTGTATTTTTTAAACTAGTCATATGATTAGAATCCAAAGTTTACACCAAATGTCAC
>JBATMM010000479.1:0-7821 GCA_049289835.1 Saprospiraceae bacterium
TGCACCGGCTCCGTGCAGGAAAATTACAGGTTTTCCATTTCCACATAATAAGTAGGTGGTTTTAATTGTTCCAATAGTTACTTCTTTTTGTTCAACTAATCCTTCTATTTTGTCGATTATAAGTTGCCTATAGTTTTGTTTATTCTCTTTTTTCATGTTTTTCCCTCGTTAAAATTAATGAATGTCAAAAATTGCCGCTAACGTTACGGGGCTTGCTGCTGTGCGGGATTATTGGTTTAATGCAGTTCGGCGGGTACGCTTTAGGTATTCAATCATGATCACTTGGCAGCAAATTCCGGACGCGCATAGGATTCCAGAAAGCCGCACACCGAACAACGGAAAGTACCCACGGGAATGCACTTATCCTTTGATACTTTCGTAACAGTCCAGAAAGCCTTATCCGGTGCTCCCTCAACCCAGTTGATGACACGACGCAGGCCTCCATCCTCCCGGTCGAAGATGAACCCCTGTACCATCACGCTGTTGCACTTGGGACACTGAATTTCCTTCGTACTCATGGGCACATCTCCGGAAAATGAATTGGAAGAAGTTGTCATACGTTGAATATATTATTCCACCGCCGATATTGGCATTACTAAATCAAATCTACAATAAAGTACATCTGTTTTTTCGTAAATAAAAATTGGATAATTGGCCATTTGAAAATATATCTCATTAAGATATTGGATAGCTTGTCAAATTTGAAACAGGATAAAGGAAACTTGTTACTACAAAACTATCTGCGGAGCACGAAACCCCGCCTATTGCAAATGTGCTGTTGTATGTTGGCTTTCTGATTATTTCCGTAACCTCAAATCTTTCAAATTAATACTTCCACAATGAATTTCTTTTTCGTCTATTAATGATATTGGTTTGGTCATAGAATATCGTGATATTTTATAAAAAAGGTCTTGCCCTTTCAGGCTAAGTCCCGTTCGTGTCATACCAGTTGCTTCTTCGGTTAAGATGAGCATTACGAAGTAAAAACCACTCGATTCTTTTGGATTAATAGTTCTTTTCAATGAAGACGGTTTATGAATATTATTATCTAAAAAAGATTCTAAATCTGTCAGACCATAACCAGGCAAGTGGAATTTATCAAGTGTCATCGTGTCGGCAGGAACCAATACTTTAAAGTATTTACCTGGAAAATTCGAAATCTCATATGGATTTATAGGAAAGTCAATCTTCAATTCCAGAGGTTTATCTGTTTCATTGATTATCCGCGTCCAAAATACCGCGTAACCACATACATTGCCATTAGGGTCAGTGTATTTTATTCCACCTCTCGGGTAACCATTTTGTATTATTATACTCTTCCCATTAGAATCAGCATATTCATATTTGGTATAAATGTCTTTATCATTTTGGACATTTTTTACTGAATTTAACGTTTCTATATCAATAATTTCCGGCGTCGATTTTCTCCATTGCTGACAGGAAAAAATTCCTGCAGTTACAACAATTAATAATATACTTTTTTTCATTTTTTAAAAAATTAATTACCTGTCGGTCGTTAGCTTGCCCAGGGCTATGGGCAGTGGCGGCTCAATGGTGTTAACTTATGGATAGCCTTAATCTGTTTCAAGATAAGAATCCTCTAGTTAAGATTTTCAGGGTAACTCACCTCCAGCCCCTCTTTATTATTCTGGTAACTCACCCCCGTCCCCTCTTAATTCTCCGAGTAACTCACCCCCTTCCCCTCTCTTATAAAAGTCATAACTATTGGAAATAGATTACGTGGGAGAGAGGGGTGATTTGATTTTCGTACGTCCATCATAACTCCCCTCTCTCAAAGTGATGATGTTTTCAATCTACAGTATACTGTAATAAGAGAGGCTGGGGGTGAGTTAACAGAGAGATAAAGAGAGGGGTGATAAGATATCCATATGAAATCATAACTCCCCTCTCTCCAGGAGATGATGTTTTCTATCTACGGCATACTGTAACAAGAGAGGGGAAGGGGGTGAGTTACACGAAGAACATACGGGATGAGGTGAGTATTCGAACGATAAAATTCCGTATTTTTATTAAATGCTTCACCGGCATTCGAATAAAGATCTTTATTTTAAGATTCGTGACCTAGCGCGTACAATGCGCAAGGAGCAAACACCTGCTGAGGTTTTCTTTTGGGAAAAAGTTCGTGATCGCAGGCTCTTCGGTTTAAAGTGGAACAGACAATTCATCATCCCATGTCCGATTGATGGATCAATCACGAAATATTATATCTCAGATTTTCATTGCAATCAATACAAATTAATTATCGAAATAGATGGTGAAATACATTTCCAACAAGAAGAAGAAGATCTTATCAGAACTGACCGTATGGGCGAATATGGGTTTAATGTAATTCGTTTTTCAAATGATCAGGTGCTCAATCATTGGACTGAAGTGGAAAGGAAGATTAACGAGTTTATACATTGTGATTGACTTGCAACTCACACCCGATACCTTTCTTTTGATTTTCTGTTAACTCACCCCCGTCCCCTCTCTTAGAACAGATTTAGAATTAAGGAGACAGATCTTCATGGGAGAGAGGGGAGTTATGATTTCATATTATAATCTTATCGCCCCTCTCTCACATTGAATCTGTTGCCAATGCACGAACTATAATAAGAGAGGGGAAGGGGGTGAGTTACACGAAAATCTTTTGTCAGTAAAGTGTTATCCGCCATTACATAGGAGCCGATGCTATACTGAGTACATTATTGTCCTTACGTGGACTATTACGATACTTTAGAATCTAGCATCGAAACTTTTTCTTGTTGATTAAGAAGTTTTGTCCATTTTTCTTTAATCCTTTTCAATTCTGCTGGATCAAAGTTAGGATCTGTCTTCTGACGATACATAGCATCTCGTATTTCACGAGTCATCAGAACAGTATCAAATATTTTTTTTCTTTTATTCTTCATCTGTAAGATCTCTATCACTGCATTGTGTTTTCCACTCTTGAATAACGCTATCAGTCGATTTGACCAAAATTCAAATTCAGGGTCAAAGCAACCACCAAATACAGAAGTATCAACATAAATCCTCACAAGTTAAAGTTACAGGTTTTTGAATTACGGTATTGGGTATAACGTTTTCGGGCTTTGGGTTCGGGCGGGTTTCGGAACACAAAACTGTCAACCAGCACTACACTTGAATAGAAGCACAAAGCTCCGGGTTTACACGTCACCCCGCCTGACGCAAAACCCGTGTAATGGCTCGTTTTATGTAGCTCATTTAAGTTCTGAGAGTATTAATTTTTTCTGGTTAAATGTATTCTTCATTGCCTTTTCTCTGATTTTAAGATCCTCACTGTTAATAAGGTCAAAATATTCAACCGGAACAACCTGCCATGATAAACCATATTTGTCTTTGCACCATCCACAAGATCCCTCTTCTCCACCGTTTGCGGTTAAAGCATCCCAATAATAATCCACTTCTGCCTGGTCTTTGCAATTAATAACAAATGAAACAGATTCATTAAACTTGAAGTATGGACCTGCAGCTAAAATACTAAATTCAATATCACCAATTTCCATTACCGCTGTTTCGAAGCTATCCTGACCACCTTGCTCTTTTCCTTCAGGTGGATTCTTGTATTGGTGATAGTCTTTCATTTTACCATCTTTGAAAATAGAGAGGTAATAATCTACTACTGCTTTTGCATCTTTATCAACCCAAAGACAAGGTGTTATTTTTTGAGTTATCATATCCGTCTTTTTTGCTATAGTTTGATTGGAATTTGTATCAAAAGTATTGTTATTGTGAGAATTCTGCCGGGAATCTCCGCAACCCATCAGACCCGCTATCACTAATGCGGTCAAAAATTTAGGTTTATACTTTTTCATTGCGTTATGTATTTAATGTTGATAATAAATTTTCTAATTCGTTTAATGTCATTGTAAAGCCTTCTTTGAAGCCCATTTGGATAATCGTTTCAATGTCAGCAAGTGTTTTATTTTTTATGACGATACTTACTTTTGTAATTCCGTTTTGTTCACTAAAATTCAATTCCCATTCTGAAGTTGGTAATTCGGCATTAATGTTTTCGTCTTTGTCGGTAAAAGAAGCCAACAACTTTATATTATTGCCTATAACGGTTTGCATGACAGCCCCCATAACGCAAAAGTCTTGTTATGGGCTGCCTTCTTTCTTCCGTTGTCTTTTTTTTTTTTTTGGTCAGTCTAAACATTTTTTAATTAGCCTAATGGCCCAATCATAATGGCTTGATGTAGCAGAAATCAAATATTGTCCCAAAGAAGTTGAACCTGTCCAGGCGTATTTTTTCTTTTCAAAAAGTTCTTCGTCTGTATGGTTGTTGATAATATTCTGAATTTTTTCGTGTGATGCATTTAGTCGTTTATATATGTCGTCCAAATCAGTCTTGGTATATTGTTTTTGAATAGCTTTGTTGAGTTCAGGTGTCATTTTCCAGGTGTAACCCTTTGCCGGCATTTCAGGTTTTTTACCGTTCATTCCCACGCTATACCAATCTAACAACATTAAATGCCAATGATGCAAATGACCTAAAATGTCTCTTACGTTTCTATTCATATACTGTTTAGGAAATTCTTTGTTGAGCTGATCTTTTGAATAGTATTTAAGCAAATTGGTCAGCTTTTGAAAGTTCCCTGAACTCAACTCTTCTAATTCAGATTTGTTCTTTGGTCTTGGCATTGCCGTTTAATTTTTAATGTCAGCTTACAGTTTATTTGTCATTGTTACGGTTTTGTCAGGGTTGTCCACTACGACCAAGACAATGTGCAGTGGCGGCTCAACGCGAGAATTTACCAAGTAGCCTTAATCTGTTTCAATGTACAAAACTGTCGACAAAGTGTTACCCGCCATTGCCCATAGCCAATGATATACGCATGTTTATTGCGTTAATCCCCTTATATCTTCTTACAATATCCATTCACTACTCCCAAGCATATGACATCACACTTATCATAGCTTTCAAACTTTCATATCGAACCGCCGACCACCCAACCACCCCTACTTTTATCTACTCAACTCCCCTACCTTTACCCCATTCAACAATACATATCATGTTCAATATCCCTCGTTTCATTTCTTCTGCCTTATTCCTACTGATCGGTATTCTGGGTAGTATACCATTCACAGCCACAGCCCAGAAATCTTCCATAGTCCAGGTACATGCCGACAAATCATCAGGATACGGTGTCGCCTGCGGAGGCGCGGACCTCATCGTCACCGCTCTCCATGTCGTCTCCGGAAAAAACACAATCATGGTCGTCTGGCAAGGAAAAAGCTCTTATGCCACCATCGAAAAAATATATAAACCTTCTGACCTCGCCTTGTTGAGATTACAAACACCCCTTGGAATCCCGTCACTCACACTCTACTCCGGAGAACCACCATACGACACGAACATCAATTTCTGGGAAGTTCCTGTCAACACGACAAGTGTAAGTGCAAAGACTACTGTACTCGAAGAGCGTACAAGTCTCGCAAAAATCAGCCCACGTGTCGCCAACAATCCAACAGGTCTTTCAAAAGCATTGTGCAGCGATGCCGGTCAATATTATCCGGGTATGAACACTGAAGTAATCAATTTCAAAGAACCGAATATCCGCAAAGCACATTCTGGTTCGCCGCTGACGTATGACAATAAGATATTAGGGATGGTAGATGGTGGTGCAAAACTTGTTGATGGCAAAGCATGTGTATGGGCCATCCCTGCTGCTGATTTCAATAAACTTTTCAACCAGGGCACACCACTTTCAAAACCAATGCAATCGTGTGACCAGGGAGGTATCGAAAATAAATATATGTACAGCGGTCTGCGATCTGACAATCCCCTGCTCAGTCCGGAAGAAGTCAGGCAGGCAAAACAATTTGAAAACCCCATGAAAATTGCTTCCGGTGGTGGTGAGCTGATCGAACTTTATCACGACTACAGGATGAGCTTCGGTGAAGTATATGAAACATTATTTGATGATGAGAAACAAGATCTGACAGAAATCCTTGATGCTGAAGAAAGCATATCGCTTGAAGACCTGGAAAGCAAAACCATTGATCTCTATGTGGAGGATCAA
Organism: Saprospiraceae bacterium; assembly: GCA_049289835.1. Classification (GTDB taxonomy): domain Bacteria; phylum Bacteroidota; class Bacteroidia; order Chitinophagales; family Saprospiraceae; genus Opimibacter. The sequence goes on from JBATMM010000479.1 coordinate 6,048, forward strand.
ACCGGTATCACCGTGATGATTCCGTCAGAATGCAGGTTGTCACGCTCTGCTGATGATTACGGGACATTGATTACGACTTCAAGTCCCGGTGGATTGATCACGATGTCTATCTACATCTCTCCAAATGAATCGATGGATAACGGCATGCAGGCGATGAGTGCATTCAAATCGTACATGGCGACAAGTGGGATGATCCTGCAACCTAAAGATGAAGATGTCGATGACTTCACTGATGATGAAGACAATCCCTACTACAGCGAGCATATCGAAAAAGAAGGCAGTGATCAGAATGGTGATGTTCAGTCCGGATGGTATGCCGATCTGATCATCAATGATGGTGATTTCCTCGCCGTCATCGTGACCGTCAATGACTGGGCCGGTCTCGATAATCAACCGGATGAACTCATGTATTATTACCTCATGGAGACTTGTGCGAGCCTTTGTGATTTTACGATCTACTAAATATCGCACTCCTTATCCCGGGATTGAAATCCCGGGCAACAAAATGATCCGTGCCTACGGCACTCACATCGCCATTTTTAAAAAAAATGCCGACCTCAAGTGCAGTAGGCACGACCGATTTTGTAACGATGGAATTCATTCCGTCGTAAGTGATGCAAGGCACAGCCTTGCAGACACTCGAGATATACGACTCAAGGCGCAGCCTTGAATACACCAAGACGTCGGTCAACCGACGCCTAACATTTTGTTTTTATTATCGGATGACGGACGTTCTGGCGAAACCTTGATGTTAAGCGTCATTCGTCACTCGTCATTCGTTATTCGTTATTCGTTATCTCACTATCCCAAACTCCTCTTTCTCTTTCTCCGACAATTGATAAATCGGATTCGTTTTCAATCCGCTATAAATCGCCCACGGTGTGCGCCAGCGATAGATGTATCCATCATCTGATGCAGTGAGTATGTGACTTCCATCAGGCGTGAATACACCGTCATTTATTTTCGCTGTATGTTTTCGATAGGTGGCAACCAGCTCTCCATGCATCGTCCAGAGATAAGCACGTCCACCATAACAGGTCGTGAGTATATGATGGCCATCAGGTGCAACAGAGACTGTTGAAACATTCGCGGTATGAGGTAAGCTGTCTATTAAGGTTCCATCTGCAGTCCAGATTTTTATCAATTTTCCACCTGTAAGGAACGTATGATCATCAGGTGTAAAAATCGCATGTTTGGGTTTTTCATTGTGATGCAGGGTCAACAATAATTCTCCTGTTGCAGAATACTTGCGCACTGTGCTATCGGCACATGAAGTCAAAAGATATTGCCCGTCATGAGAGAATGAAGCTGAATAAATTTTATTTGGGTGTTTTATCACATGCAGTGCATTTCCTTGTACATCCCAAAGTGTGACTGTACTATCGGATGAAATCGTAAGTATGTGAGTGTCATCCGGTGAAAAACCTGACCATAACACATCACCTTTCAAATGAAAAGAATGAACAAGCTTACCATCCAAATCCCAAAATCGGGCAAGACTATCAATTGAAGAGGTCAGAATAAGATCACCCTTGTGGGAGAATTTCGCACTCGTCACTTCGCCTTTATGTTTCAACACGATGACTTGTGATTCCTTCGGACTCCATATTCTCGCAGTACTGTCTCTTGATGCTGTGATGATGCGCAATCCATCAGGTGAAAACAAAGCAGATGTCACCACACCCCCATGTTTCAAACTATCGATCAGGCTCCCTGATGCATCCCATATTCTTGCAGTCGAATCAAATGCAGAAGTCACATATCTGTTGCCTTC
>JBATMM010000480.1:0-5184 GCA_049289835.1 Saprospiraceae bacterium
CAATTGTTTTCTAATTGCTTCATATTCTTCATAGGTAAATTCTTCCACCGTCATACCTTCAAATTGTCTTGCCATTGCATCACGCTGATCCTGAAAGTTAGGATTCAATAATTCTTGTAAAGGTCGAGCGCTTGATAAAAAACTATACATTAATCCTGCCTTGATTTCTCCATTGAATGCTTCATTTTTCAATATGTATTTTACATCAAACATATCCCGCGGATGCTGGCGATCCAAAGCAGCACATATTTTACCACCATGCAATTGTCCTGTCGAAACGATAGCTATTTCAATATAAGCATCAAATTCCTTTTGTGCGGTTGAGCACAAAATCATAGGAGTCGCAGAGAATATGACCCCTCGCATGATTTGATTCACCTCCAATTTCACTACTACTCCTTTTCTGGAGATCAATAACTTACTTTCATCTTTCTTATGATCGATTTGAATATCAAGATTTAATTTTTCAATGCTGGCTTTGATTCTTTCTAATGCAGCGGCAATATTCTTTAAGGAAGTTGTTCTGTCCTCAATTGGCAAGTACGTTAGGTCTATATCAACTGAAATCCGTGGCATCTCCCGAACGAATAGATTTATTGCCGTACCTCCATGCATGGCCAGGTTTTCTTCTTTTGCAACCTCTGGCAACACAGTTAGTAATAATGTTACCTGATCTTTATAACTCTGCTTTATCATTTATTTCCAATTCTTTAGGGACCGTTATTGCGTATTTGGATATATAGACACCATTCTTAACAAGACTTCGTTTTCCACTACCCATGTCTATATTATTCAGGTTGATTTTTGAAAACCAAAGATGCCCTACTTTTTCAGCCAAGTAGAGAAATAGCCTTTTGACTTTGACAGAATTACATGATTCAAGTAGTAGTTGAACCTGGTCCGGGCGCAGTGCGTTGAGTCCCTCCATCAATTTATAACTTTCCATTAAATCAAATTTGGAAGGTGCGAGATATAAACATTCCATCATTGCTCTAACAGGTCCTGATATGTCGATGGAAAAATTATTTGTTTCGAATTTAGTTAAACCGGAATCTGTGGGTAGAAATGAAGTTGCATGATAATTAAAAGAGACGTCCCAATTATTTGATTTAAACCAAGAAGGCAGAGTCTCATCTTTTCTACCGAATAGATGAACCTTCCCCTTACCCATTTCCAGGTAGTGCGCTTTACCTTGAAGGAGTAGTGCATTTTTCGCACCGGGATGTATGCTCAACCCTGCCTCTTTTTGCAAGGCATATATAGCTCCAAGAAAATCTACCTGATCCCCGGTTCGTATCATGGCTCCTGTTCCTATTGACGTAAGCCAATTACTGTTCCTGTATCGTTTTTGCAGTTCCGGACTATAGCCATTTTTAGTTAGCCACGATGATAATAGAACTACTCCTCGCGGTTGAGTCGATAAAAGACGGTTTATTTTTGACAATTCTTGGGTACTCATAGTACCAATATACAGCAAATTTTAAACCAATTTTTAAATAAAGTTTGTTTTTTAAAGTATTTGGGTACTAATAGTACCTTAAAATATAAAAATATAAACCTTTCACTCAAACAGTATCATCAATTTCTGAATATTGTCAATCACTAATTACGGCTAACTGAATAATGAATACCGAATACTGATCATAGTTAATCATTCCCCTTCACCCCCACCTGCCTCTTTATACTCTCCTGATGCACCGCACTCAAATAATGACTGATAAACCCCTCACTTAATCCTCTCTCTCTCCCCATATCCTTCGCTTTCTCAAGTATTTCATTCCATCGCTTCACCTGCAAGATTGAAATGCGATTGTGTTTTTTGTGTTTACCAATTTCTTCACTGAGCTTCATTCTTTTGCCAAGAAGATTTAATACTTCAAGATCAATTTCATCAATTTGCTTTCGCACAAAATCCATGTACTCCAGGAAATCACTATCATCCGTCATCTCCCGTTTAAAGTCAAGCTTATCGATGAGCAACTTATATGTCGCCGGTGTGATTTGCTGCGCCGCATCACTCAATGCATGGTCCGGATCACAATGTGTCTCCGTCATCAATCCATCATAATTGAGATCTAAAGCATATTGCGCAACATTCAAAAGCTCTGTCCGATTGCCACAAATATGACTGTTGTCACAAAGAAGTGGTATGCCAGGTAAGCGTCTTCGAAGTTCAATTGGTATTTCCCAATACGGCTCATTCCGATACATCGACTTTCCATAAGATGAAAATCCACGATGGATGGCAGCAATTGTTGTAACACCCGCTTTCTGAACCCGCTCAATCGCACCGATCCACAATTCAAGATCAGGATTCGTAGGATTCTTCACCATCACCGGAATATCCACACCCAGCAATGCATCCGCTATTTCCTGTACAGAAAATGGATTCGCAGTAGACCGTGCGCCTATCCACAATACATCAATTTCAAAAGCAAGGGCCTTCTCCACCTGTTTTGCATTAGCAACCTCGATGGTGGTTTTCAAACCAAATTCTTCCTTTACTCTTTTCAACCACGGAAGTGCACCAGAACCTTTGCCTTCAAATACACCGGGACGCGTACGCGGTTTCCAGATGCCTGATCTGAACAAATCAATATTAGCAGAAACCAATTCACGCGCAGTGGTCATGACTTGTTCCTCTGTCTCCGCACTACAGGGACCAGCAATTAGAAAAGGTCGATTATCTTTTTTGTGAAACAAATGATTTGGGATTTAATTGAAACAGTTAATTAGTCAATCAAAAGTCCCCTGGTTGCTGAGCCGAAGCACAAGGTTGAGTTTAGCAGGCCGAAGCACAGAGGATTTAGGGGCCAAAGCTATTCACTCAAACCGGATTATCGTAGTTGTGTTCACAGCTAAAAAGGTTGTAAGAAATAAAAAAGGCTTAACACATAGAAACATAGTTCACATAGAAAGTCACATAGAAAAATTTGTCTTAAGGAAAAGGTCTTAGCAGCCGGTCTTGTCTTGAGTCTTAGATCCTCTTTTACTACTTAAGAAACTTAAGCAACATAAGAAGTCACTTAGAAAAAATTGAAAAATTGAAAAGCAATTCCCCCTTTCAGGGGGTAGGGGGTCCAGCTACGACTTCCCAGGAACTTGCTCCTTCGTCACTCCCGGACTCCTCTTCAAAAACTCTTCATATAAAAGCGTTTGTCTAGACTCCAGCGGCACATGCCATCCACTAATAAAAAGTTGTTTTATCTGCGTAGCCGGTTCAAAAGGATCGCCTGTGGAAACAAATATATTGGCATCCTTTCCCACTTCAATCGAACCGATTTTATCAGCTACACCAAAAATTTCTGCAGGTACAATGGTCACTGCTTTCATGGCATCCTCTTTACTCATTCCATACGCAGCAGCAAATCCTGCATTGAACGGAAGATTCCGCACATTCTCAGCATCATCAGTCCGAATGGCCACTTTCACACCGGCTTTATGCATGATGCCCGCATTTTTATATCCTGCATCATACCGATCAGATTCTCTCGTCGGTTGTGATATCACCGGACCAGTGATGACAGGTATACCAGCCAATGCAATAGAATCTGCCACTCGCCAGCCTTCATCAACACCCGTCAATATCGCTTTGATTTTATTATCCTTTATCCATTTTAATGCAGATAGTATATCAGATTCTTTATTCACTTCAATCATCGCAGTTGCCTTACCTCTATATACAGGCACAAGTGCAGCCAACTGTGGATTGTAATCCGCTTTTCCATTTGTAGATGAATCAATTGCGGCATATGTCTTAACCCTCTCCCATGTTTCATTTAATTTTTTGATCGCCTTATCACTATCTTTTTTTACATCTTCATCTGTCCTTCTGTCATATCGTCCTCTACGTCCCGTTGAGGGAAAGTTCATGACAATAGCTTTGAACCCACCATACATTTGTTCAGGCGTATAACCCTGCAGATTGATAAGCGCAGCAGTGCCCGGAAATAATCCACCGGATGGAGAAGCGATCACAGATGTAACACCACTTACACGAGTCACAGGAATCAACACACTATTCGGATTGATAGCCGTCAATGCCTGCATCTCAGGTGTAAGTTCACCAACCTCATCATAATCCTGTGTCACCGATATCGATTCTATTTCCTGCAGACCTAAATGTGTTCCACTATCCACCATGCCCGGATAAACCGTCAGGCCTTTGCAATCAATGACCTGCGCATCTGCAGGTATAGTGACATTAGTACCCACAGCTTCAATCTTTCCATTGCGGATGACCACTGTAGCATTTTCCAATCTGCCTTTTGTTACAGTTTCAATCGTAGCATTTGTAAGTGCAAAAACACCAAATGTAGATTTCTCCACTTGCTGCGCATGCAAACCAATTATGCTTTGAACGAAAACCAAAAGGATGAGAATAAGATTATATTTTTTCATAGTTGTCAACAATCAATGACGGTTATTAAACATTTGATCTGTACCCCGCATGCATTCATCCACTTCTTCGCGTCCATAGTAAGCAGGAGTCGCTTCTTCAGGATCGATATAGATGCGCATATCCGATGGATCTTTTATTTTATCAAATCGCACGATGCCATCCACAATCGTCATTTGTGGCACAGCATAGACGGATAACGGATGGCCTGAAAAAATAGCGATATCAGCATCTTTTCCTACTTCAATAGAACCCACTTTATCATCTATCCCCAATTGACGTGCAGGATTGATGGTGATGAGTGACAATGCTTCATCATCTGATAATCCACCATAGCGTTGTGTCTTAGCAGCTTCATAGTATAAATGTCTGATCATCTCGCCGCTATCACTGTTGATCGATGTCACGACACCATTGCGTGTCAGTATTGTAGCATTGTATGCTGTTGAATAATATACTTCAAATTTATAAGCCCACCAGTCCGAAAACACAGAAGCCATCGCGCCGAAAGTAGCTAGTTCAGGTGCAACTTTAAAACCTTCATTCACATGTTGAAATGTAATTTTCTTAACTCCAAAATCACGAAGCACATTCAGCAGCATTAGTATTTCATCAGCACGATACGAGTGACATTGAATGATGATCTTTCCATCCAGAATATCTACCATTGTCTGGTACCTCTCGTTGTATACCGGAGGAACTGCATTAGGGTTTTTGACTTTTTCCAGTTCATAAGCTTTCATTTTATCTCTGTACACCTGGCCTTCCGCAAATGCATTTCGAAT
>JBATMM010000481.1:0-3733 GCA_049289835.1 Saprospiraceae bacterium
CCTGAAGAAATTTCTGTTACGGACCTCTGGCCGGGAGTTTACATAGTCAAGATTGAGAATGACGGATTGTATGCATTCAGGAAGATAGTGAAGAATAAATATTGAGTTGATAAAATGAGCTCTTATAGAGGTGCACCGCCTAAAGTTTAAAGCGTAAAACTCTCCCCACACTTCCTGCACGTAATTCCATGCACTTTCCTGCCGCAATGCTCACAATGTGCGTTGCCACCTACTTCATCATCCCAGCGCACGACACCCTGGCAATAATCACAATGCGTCTTGTCGGTGACAAAGCCACAGCTGGGGCATTGGTATCCTAAGATGGGTCCATGTTCCATAAGTACAATTTTATATAATCTGAGAAGGATAGTTGTTTAATCCGCGTCCAACTTAAAGAATTAGGTTGGATATAAGAAATAGGATAAAAACGGTTTTTAAATACATTAACTTAGTCCTCACCAAAATCTTCGATCAATATTACCTCTATCCCAATTCACTCACAGCAATCTCACGAAACATTATTCACAATGGTCTCTGAACTGACGCACAAAAATGAATCAAACAAGTCGAGGCATCTCCCCTTCCGTCTTTTCTTCCTTCTCTGTTTCATCGGGAACTCCTTTCTTTCCGCCCAACCATTTTCATCGCGCCATTTCGAAATTGAAAAATTAGATGACGGTGTGTGGGCAGCCATCGCAAAGATCGGAGGTCATGCCATATGCAATGCAGGTATTATTGATCTGGGCGAAGAAACGCTCATTTTTGATCCTTTCATGACGCCCGAAGCTGCAGAAGATCTGAAAAAAGCAGCAATGGAATTGACAGGTCATGCGGTGAAGTATGTGGTCAATAGTCATTACCATTTTGATCACATCTCCGGTGATCAGGTATTTGAAAATGCGATCCTCATCAGCACCACCCGAACCCGCGAATTAATAGCTCAAAATCAACCCGGTGAAATTGAATTTGGAAAGACCGGTGCTTCGAAGCGGCTTGCAGACATCAATGCGGCTAACATTACCGGCATGAGCAATCAGGCTATTGAAGAGCATGAGATGTGGAAAGGATATTATGAAGCCTATGTCTCTTCCGGTTCTGTTCTGCACGTCATGCTACCGACATTGCTGGTTGATCATGAACTGACGATTATGGGTTCGAAACAAAATGTCAGATGCATTACACTTGGTGCAGGTCATACGGAAAGTGATCTCTTTCTTTATCTCCCGGAAAAAAAGATTCTTTTCCTGGGTGATCTTTTGTTTATAAAAAACCATCCATGGATGAAAGATGGAAATGTCGATCATTGGATTATCAGCCTGGACTCCATAAAAATGATGGACAGCAAAATGATTGTTCCCGGGCATGGCCCCGTAGGCTCGAAATCCGATATCGATATCATGGAAAACTATTTTAAGCAAATATTAGAAACGGCATTGGCTTATAAACAAAAAGGCATGTCTCCTGAACAGGATGAATCCCTGTCTTCTCCAGCCAATTATTACACCTGGTTTCTCTCAATGTTTTATAAATACAACGTGATATATGCATACGGACTGCTACACTAAATGAATTATCCTTTTGATCATCCTTTTTTATAAAAAATGCTTATATTGAACAATATTTTTCTTGTTTTCACTTTTATTTTTTACACTTAAAAATCATCATCATGAAAATCTTATCTATTGCTACCCTTCTTTTTATTGCTAATATTCATCTTTCAGCCCAACAAAAGAAATTCAGCATTGGTCTTGAATACTCTCCAAATTTTTCAAATACAACCCAGGAATTCTATAATGGAGACAATGAAGGATTCAAACTTACGCACAACGCATTTATAAAAATCGGCTATGGTCTGAATCAGCAAATTGAACTGACATCCGGAGTCGGTTTTATGAATACACGTGAATTTTCTCATTGGGATCTGGGTGGCCAGCTTGATATCAATTATATCAACACACAACGGTTTCACAATTTCGCGGTTGTTCCATTAGGAGTAAAATTAAACCTGGGAACATTTTTTATCAACCCGGAAATCGGAATAGCGTACAATTTCAGAAATCCATCAAAACAATGGTCCAGTGTGATATCGGGCAATGGTGAAACAATAATAGAAAGTCATTACAATGACAATTTCAATACACCCGTATTCGATAAGATTACATATCCTTTATTTCTGACGATAGGGAATGAGTTTAACGTCCATTCGATGACATTTATGGCTGGCATAAAAGGATATTATTCTCTCAGTAAAAACAATACACACGGCATCTATTCCGGCCATCCTTATGGTATAGGAATAATGACGGGGGTTAAATTTTAAGAATGCCAAGATGAAACGGGATTGTGACTGGCGTTAATTTCCAGGAAAAAAATAACAAAAAAGAAGAATGTTGTCCTTAGCCTGAGACTAAGGACAACATTCTTCTTTTTCGCTAAACCGATATACTTAATATTTCTTGTTAAATTAACGGGGCCGATCATATTGCGACAAATCAACTTACCGAAATGAAAAACCTAACCCTACCACTTATCGCTGCAGTGCTTTGCATTTTTTTTTGTTCATGCAGTCAACCCAAAACTTCCTTCCGCGATCTCAATAAAAACGGGAAGAAAGATATCTATGAAGACTCCACGGCTTCGATCGATAAACGTGTTGAAGACTTATTAACTCAAATGACGCTGGAGGAAAAAGCCGGGATGATGTTTATCAGCGGAGCTCCGGTCAATAAAGATGCGAGCCTGGAACGTGATACGTCTAAAGCTCCGGGTATTGCAAAGATGATGCCCGCAGCCATTGACAATTTGACGAATTTGAAAATGAATTTTTTCAACGTTTGGCAAATTCCGGATACACCGAAAATAATGGCACTATGGTATAATAACCTACAAAAAGCCGCTGAATCAACACGCCTCGGTATTCCGGTCACGATCGCAAGTGATCCGCGCAATCATTTCAGCACAGCAATCTATGCGATGCAGGCTACCGGTTTTTCATTATGGCCTGAGACCCCGGGCTTTGCTGCCATAGGCGATGAAGCCTTGATGGAGCAGTGTGCCGATATCATCCGACAGGAATACATGGCGGTAGGTATTCGTCTTGCATTACATCCACAGATTGATCTGGCGACCGAACCGAGATGGCCTCGCATCAACGGTAATTTCAGCGAAGATGCCGCACTGACTTCAAGGATGGTGACTGCATACATCAAGGGCCTGCAGGGTCAGGATTTAAAAAATGGTGTCGCCTGTATGACGAAACATTTTCCCGGTGGTGGTCCGCAAAAAGAAGGACTTGATCCACATTTTCCCTTTCAAAAAGGACAGGTGTATCCGGGTAATAATTTTAACTATCATCTCATTCCCTTTGAAGCTGCATTTAAAGCTGGTACCGCAGCGATCATGCCCTATTATGGTGTGCCGATGGGTCAGACACCGGAGGATGTGGGGATGTCATATAACAAGACCATCATCACCACTTTGCTTCGCGAGAAATATAAATTTGATGGTGTTGTCTGCACGGACTGGGGCCTGGTGTCCGACCTTGTCACGCCAGGATGGACATGGCCTGCGCGTGCATGGGGTGTTGAAAAGCTGAGTCCCAAATACCGTGTTGAAAAAATCATCAACGCCGGTGTTGATCAGTTTGGTGGAGAAAGTCATCCTGAACTTGTAATCGAACTTGTGAAAGATGGAAAAATCACAGAGGATAGAATCAATCAATCCGTTCGTCGGT
>JBATMM010000482.1:0-3195 GCA_049289835.1 Saprospiraceae bacterium
CCGTAAATCGGAATATGCTGATAAAATTGTTGAAATCGTACTGAAGATGGCTGACCTGCTTTTACATCGGATCGTATCATATTCATCCCAAATGGAGGATAGAGATCAAAGGATGAAGCCTTTTCAACAAATAATTTTTCAGGTTCAATGATCTGGCCGGCGTTGAATTTTATCCAGCCACGACTGGAAATCGTTTCCATCAACTCCGGATCAGGATGAGCCAGGAAAGTATTGATTTGCGAAATGCAGATATTTCCTCCAAACCCACATCCTGAAAGAAGGATCGTTGTTACTATGAGGTTTAATCTCTTTTTCATGATCACTTCTTTTCCGTATTGGCTTTTAATTCATCGATCTGATCCTGAAGGTTAATTATATACAACGTAAGCTCTTCCACTTTCTCAAGCAATTTCCTGTTCATTTCACCGACTTCAAATCCGTTATTTTCTACTTCACTTGCTTTCGGGATGTTGGGAAGGTGATTGTTAGTGGCGATAAAGGATTTTAATTCAGCCAAGGGTAATAAATCATAGTTGTTGCCGAAAACATAATCGGGCCATGAGGTGTGAAGTTCAACTTTGAGCTCTTCGCAAATGACTTTTCCACTGACGGCGAGTTTGTAGGTATTGGCTGTATTATAAACATCTCCTATGGCTATTTGTGATGCGTCAAGATGCATCTTCCCTCCATTCACACCCAGGAAGAGAGTCGTGCCTGTTTGTTCAATAAAAGAGCGATAAACACCGCTTTGATAAAACGCCATGTGGGGGTCCACTCCATCAATCGCGAGGGCCTGGCCATTATTGCTGAACACGCCTCTCCCTACAACTTGCAATTTTGCACTTGGTGATCCTGTGCCTATTCCTACATTTCCATTATCACTCACAAATAATCTATTATTGGAGCCAACTCTCAGGTCTCCTCCATCATTTTGTAAGGTCAATGGAGAATTATTAATTCCATCCCGTGCCATGATTTCATTATTGTCAAGGATCAGGTTAGTAGAGTTGTATGGACCGAGCTCTATGTAGCCATTATGTCCTGTCAAAGGATTTGGATCCGCATCTTCCCCACCTTCAATATGGAGTTTGGCTATTGGGGCGCTTGTAGTGCCAATCCCAAGGTTCCCCGAATGAGTTAAGATCATTTGGTCTATTGCATCCAATCGAAATACAATATCACCGGAAGTATTTCCACTATTGGTCCCCATGCGCAGATTATCATCATTCATTTGCACGAAGGTGCTCTTGTCCAATCCACCCCCAGGTAATCTTTCATAGAACTGAATGATTGGACTTCCTCCAAGTGCTGAATTAGATAAAGCAAGTTCATCGACATCCGGCTCACCACGGACATGCAATTGACCCAGGATTTCGTTTGCACTACTTGACATATTGATTCCTACTCTTTTTGTATCGGCTATAATCAAATCCAAAGCATCAGGATCACTAATGCCAAACCTAAAGAAATCGGGGCTTGTTGTCTTATGTGTGAAATAGGCATTGGCTAGTTCTGTAGGCCCGTCTGCGAAATACAAACCGCCGGCTTTATTATTTTCATCTGAAATTTCAAAATGTACTACAGGTGCATAAGGTATGCTATTCAGAGGATTTGATCCGGTTCTTGATATCGTTATAGGTCCACCATGTACATGGAGTTTTGAATCAGGAGATGTAGTACCTATTCCAACATATCCGGTACTATCTATAACTAATCTTTCAGTACCGTTCATCCGTATGATTAATGATCCTCCGGTGTTATTTGAATTTGTTCCCAATCTTAAATTGTTACCGGACAATTGGATGAAACCCCTGTTCACACCTGAATTCTGGAATTGAATAGTACCATTGGTGTTATTTAATGTCATATTGCCACTCTCCTGAAGCATATTACCTACCAGGTGGAATTTTGAAGTTGGTGTAGTCGTGCCTATCCCTACATTACCTATCAGGTTTCCATACTGATCATCACCGATTACTGTCCAGCTTGAACTTCCTCCGCCACCTCCGATTTCATCTGAACGTGCCATACGTTTCCAGGCCGTACCATCATAGGAATATATACCTGATGGTTGTACAGGAAATCCACCCGAATTAGTCTGGTAAACTAATAATCCTGGGGCTAGGGTAGGTATAGTCGTTCGTTCTGTATAGGTCATCCTTGGGAAAAGAAAGCCTTTGGTAGTACTTTTAATTTCAAGCGCTGCACTGCTACTTGGTGCGGCACCGGTTCCGATTCCAATTCCCCCTGAATTATTATTGTATTGATCACTACCTGTAGTGATCCAAGTAGCTGCAGGTATAGTAGGAATTTCATCTTGACGGGCAATTCGTTTCCATGCACCCATGATGCCTTGGAAATCATAGACATAAAAACCAGGAGTGGTTGACGGAGGTGGGCCATACGTATCTGTTTGATACACGAGCAAACCTGTTGCCGGACTGTTGATGGCGACACGCTGCGCTCCTGTCATTCTTGGTATAAGTACGCCTTTGTCAGTACTGGTGATGTCAAGGATGGAAGTGACGGATGGACTCGTTGTCCCGATTCCTACGTTTTGTTGAGCTGATGCAAAAACAGACGTAAGAATGATACTAAAAATCAGAGAATGGATTTTCATTTTTATGGAGGTTAGGATTTCTAAAATGTTGATGTTATGGAATCAAGTTCGATGATGAGTTGAAGAATTCGTTGTCGTTCAGGGTTGTCTTTGATATGTTCACTGATTCTGGGTGCGAGGTAATCTGATTTTTTAATGGTCTTGTTGAGACGCATGGGGAGATGAATGAATTGAAGCCATTGCCAGACATTCATATTTGATACTTCAGGATAGGTGTGAATCCAATCGGGCGTGTCTGTCGACCAGACACCAGCTTTTTTCATTGCGTTTTGAATGAGATTGATTTGATTGTTCAACACTTCATGTTTACCCGGCATGATATTTTATTTTAAATTCAAATGTAGATGTGACCAAAATGATGGAATATGACTAAATATCCAACGGTCAGGATACATCAACATTAGGTGATATTCATTTAGAATATGGTCATTTGCAAGTTTATCATCTTCCATGACTGCGCGAATGGTATCATGAACTATTTCTACGGCAAACTATACCTGATTAAGTTCTTTAGTTTTGCATACCATCATGATGCGAAAGAAACGGCCCCTTTTTCTATACATCCACTTCTTCCT
>JBATMM010000483.1:0-1578 GCA_049289835.1 Saprospiraceae bacterium
CTGTAAATCCTTCCGCAGGCAGGCTTGTCGGTCCCAGCATTACTTTCTTAAACATACGCAACATGTACACAGCCCCGAGGATGATAGTCAATCCGGCAAAAACAGATAACCATGTATTGTATTCATAAACTCCATAGAGTAGTAGAAATTCACCAATGAATCCATTCGTCAAAGGCAATGCAACACTTCCAAGCACGATCACCATGAATACAGTCGTGAATTGCGGGGCTCTATTTCGTATTCCACCTAACCCATACACATCCTGACTACCTGTACGGTTGAAAATAATATCTGCACAGAAGAACAGACCTACTACATTAATACCATGTGCGATCATTTGCACAACACTTCCCTGCAATCCCTGGATATTGAATGCAAAAATTCCTGCAGATATTAATCCAACGTGTGCAAGTGATGAGTAGGCAAATAAATTTTTAAGATTCTGTTGTTTGATCGCAATAATCGATGCATAGACAATTCCGATTACACAAAGAGCAATAGCTAATGGTCCCCATTGTGCCACACCTAACGGCAGGATCGGGAGCAACCATCTGATTAAACTATAGGTACCCATCTTCAACATGATACCGGAAAGGAGCATCGTTCCCTGCGTAGGTGATTCTCGATAAGTGTCAGCCTGCCAGGTGTGAAATGGAACGATTGGAATCTTAATAGCGAATGCCAGGAAAAACATCCAGAACAACCAGCTCTGATTTTTTGCACTGACAGCTGATTGATACAATTCGCGGATATCAAAGGTGTGTGCAGGATTATACCAATACAACATGATAAATCCAAAAAGCATCAACAAACTTCCGGCAAGAGTATAGATAAAGAACTTTAATGTTATAGCTACCCGGTTTTCTCCACCCCACTGTAATGCAATAAAATATATCGGTATCAGGGCAAGCTCCCAGAAAATGTAATACAATAAACCATCCATCGCCATGAACACGCCGAGGAGAGCAAACTGCATCATCAGAATGAGCGCGAAATAACTTCTTGCTCTTGGGATAATCCGATTGAAAGCTGACAGGACAATGATAGGTGTAAGGAAATTTGTCAACAGGATCATTAATAAACTCAGACCATCGACAGCAAGATGAAAACTGACTTTAGGATATTCGATCCAGGGCTTGAATACAAAAAAGGCATCCTGTCCTTCCTTTAGGAATTTTGAAACGGCATATCCTGATATCGCTAATTCGATGACTGCAAAACCCAATGCCAGCTTCGCAGCCATTTTGTGGCCCGCCAGGAAGACGAACAACGCGGCAGCTAACGGAAAAAATAAGAGGAGTAATGTTATCATCAAATCAATAATCGAATTATGAAGAGTACAACCATGCCGATCACCATTGCAAAAACATAGAAACCGGTATTCCCTGTTTGCAATAACCTTAATGTCTTTCCGCTCACTTCCACTAACCAACCTGAACCATTGACTACCCGGTCGATAATCATTTTGTCAATCCAGTCTCCGGCAAATGTGGATAATCTGAATACAGGTTGTGAAATGAACTTTTCATAGAATTCATCGACATAAAATTTATTGTAAACCAGTTTTTCAAATCCTTT
>JBATMM010000484.1:0-4919 GCA_049289835.1 Saprospiraceae bacterium
ATAAGAGTTGTTTGACTTATTATTTAGATTAATAAGACAAATGTGCTATCAATATCATCACATCAAAAGGTAAAAGCTTTTCAACGGCGGATCAAAATGAACGAACGGAAATTTAATGGAAGGGTAAAAAGGTAAACCGGTTAATGGGTTAAACGAGTAAATTATTGCCTATTGCCTATTGCGCATTGCCAATTGCTCATTGCCAATTGTCCTGGTCTATCGTCTACACCAAAAGTTGTTCAAAAAAACCACCTATTTTCTTTTCTCTGTCAACAAAGTGGATTTCAAGTATCCAATGTCTTTGGCTGCCATTGGCATCAGGTAAGAACATATCATTATGATTTTCCGGATGAACATATAAACCATAGTTTTTGGCTTCTAAACGTTCGTGTGGAAACTGACCTATGAGATGTCCACCGAGTTGGCCGCCATATTCCCATCCATAATCTTTGGCTACCCCAAGGATGTAATGGTGAAACTCAGCACCTGTCAGACGGGTCTGTTTGTCAAACCATTCCTTCGTTTCATACCAGGCTTTTTCGATGTCATCCCTTAGCTTGAATTTATACGGATCATTACCGATCACATATGTTCTTCCAAAGTCAGCCTCCCAATCTTCGAATATGGGGCCAAAATCTAAGAATAAAATATCATCTTCCTGAACGGTGAGATCGGGTGGATTATCATCATATGGTCGCAGTGTATTTTCTCCTGATCGTACAATACGTTTATGCCAGTATTTTTCAATGCCGAACAGTTCAAAAGCAAGGTTGAATATTTCTTCATTGATTTCCTTTTCGGTTTTACCGGGTGTGATGATACCCCTAAGATCGATTTCGTTGAATAGCTGATTTGCCTTTATTTCTGCTTCCTCCAGTTTCTTTTTTATAGATTCCATTGCCTTTATTAAGCTCTTTGAATAAGGAACCTCATGAAAAGCCGGCCAAAGCCTCATGGGTCTTAGAGGCTAAGTTATACATAAATCACTTTAATGATGATGACTCAATGATGCGAGATTGCGGACAAGGTTAGACCTGATTAGTAAAAACGGGTGAGGATGCAATTCTAATCCGCAGGCCATTTTGATGTACTTAATTAGAATTTTCAGGATGACTGTTTTAGTGTGTAATATTTGTGCAAGCCTAAAGAAGAAAATGTAATGCCGATGACGATGATCAAGGAACGAACCCAGTTCATGGTGTTCCACTCAGACCACACTCGCCGAATGGTTTCAATGTCTGTTAACTGGGCTGTCTTAAACAAGATGTCGTTTCGAGGGTAGAAGTAAGCAAAAGTCAGCACATCTGCGAGAACATATATAACAAAAGCAATACCAAGGAATAGGCGAATGGAGGATGATGTTTTCCAAAAAAGAATTAAGACCAGCAGAGCAAGAATTTGTGCAACGGGTGCAAAGAGTCTGAAAAAATTACCGGGATTCACATGTTTAAAATATTCCCTCGCGATTTCAATGGATCCGGGGATATCACTGCCCCATGATGTTGCATCAACAATCGAAGTATAAATATTGGTGAGTAACAATCCACTGGCGACAATAATGGACGCGAATAAAAATATGGTTTTCATTTTTTGGCTTTTTACATGCAAATCTCCAAGTCCTTTGGGCTTATAAATTGTATTTAACGGACATTTTTAAAAATATGACCAGGCAGATGGCTCTTGAATTCTCTGTAATTCCCTGGTGTGAGATGGGTTAATAATTTAAACGATTTGATAAAATGAGATTGATCTGAGAAACCACTTTTATAGCCTATTTCAGTAAGAGAATGGTCTGTAAAATGTAGAAGGTGTAAAGCTTTGAGATATTTACTGTACAATAGTATCTCTTCCGTATTCATTTTAGTGAGTTCATATATTTTCCTGTTAAGATGACGCGGTGAATAACATAATTTAGCAGCAAGATCCTGCACTTTCATCGGTTTCAAAAACGGATTTTGTAAATAAGCATTCATAAGACTTTCCTGAGCGGTCAACTCAATGAATTTATCTTCCAACCATTTCTTAATAATATGAACTCTTTGCGCAAACAACTTACTTTCCACTAGTTGCTCCCACAAGAGGTTAAAAAAACCATCTGTCAACATCATATCTATGGCTTCATTTGTAAACTCTCTCGCAGGAATATTTAATAAATGCTTGATCGCTGCGGGATGAAACTGAATACCTAAATAGGTATGTCGCTGGGGAAGTTCTACCTGAACGGGTAATGTACGATAGCCATTCATAAAACATTTTGCAAGTTGAAAGTCTCTACCATTAATGTTTGCCTGAATAGGTTTCGATTCACCAAAATTAAAAATCATTTCTATTATTCCTTTGGGAACAATAAACTCAGTATGATAACCCGGATAACCATCAACCTGCCATATGGACTGAATGACGCTTTTCAGATAGGTAGTCTGTGGCAGATAAAAATTCTCCTCCATTGGATTCATGACAGTACGTATGCGATTAAATTTTCAGAGCAATAGGTATCCAAACTTCTTCTTCTGACGCCGGATCGTCATGCTTATATTTTTCACCCAGGATCTCAAAATGAGGTCTGTGATCAATTACATATAGAGATTGCGGTATCCAGGTTTCAAAAATATAACGAAATGTTCGCTCGCCTTCAGTGGCAGGACCTTTGTGTATAAATACTGCATATAGACCAGCGGGTAGGGTATAGGATTCCATTTCTTCAGGGATAATATCAAAATCACTGACTTCGATTGCAGCCCATTTGTCAAATGGATGGTTTGGATTAAAATTCTGAAAATCAAATGAGCCATTATAGATCTGCATCGATATAAGATCGGCTGTACTATTGTTTTTTATTTCTTTCCTATGGGGCATGAAGCTTCTCCACAATTCCTGTGTTCTGTTTTCAACATAGGTCATGGTCATGCGCTTGCCAATGAGTTTTTTTTCTGATAATGTTTCGATCCGGGGTGTCATTTTAGAATGATAATTCTTTTTCAAAACATAAACTTGTAAACACATCGGAATACTGCCCATAATTAGGAATGCGGTGATATCCTAACTTGTGATACAAGTTGATAGCTTCTGGTTGATTCTGACCTGTTTCCAGGATGCATTTTTTATAGGATAATTCAGCAGCCCATTTCTCTAATTCCGCCATCATCACAGTGGCAATTCCTTTGCCCCTGCTCTGCAACGTCGTATATATTCTCTTTATCTCGACTGTGTCAGGTGATATTTCTTTAAGTGCTCCACAGCCCAATGGTATACCTTCTTCATAAGCAACTAAGGAATATTTTAAATACCCCATGGTGTTAAACTGGGCATAAAATGCATGATCATCCCCATCCCTGATCGCCAGTTCAGCATCCAGATCTTTTACAAGTGCTATGAAGTCCTGATTTGAAGGTTCGGTTCTGACAAGTTTAATCATAAAAGTGATGGTGGAGAGGATGATTTAAAGACAATAGAACGCAAAAGATAATAATTAAAATTTTGAAAGCAGATGATCATGATAATCATGATTCCTCTTGATTTTAAGTAAACATTATTTTTGTTTTTTCTTTTTAGTTAATTATTTTTTATTTTTTGCCTTTTGCCTTTTGCCTTTTGCCTATTGCCTATTGCCTATTGCCTTTTGCCTATTGCCTATTGCCTGATGCATGTCTTGACTGATATTCTATAAGTCGTTTTTCAAGGAGCATCTTAAGTTCTTGTTGATTGATTTTTAATGCCATGGTGGAAATATTTGAAATAGTTCCGGAATGATTGAAACCAAATTGTAGTATTCTTCTTCTGAAAGAATTTTCCTGTCTGTCAATATATTCCTGTGGATTTTTTAAGACAAGGTGGACGAATTTGACCCTTCTTATTTTAGATACTGCAATTCCGGCAATGTCTGTCCATGGAATGAATCCAATTTTGATTCCGCCTGTATTATCGGTTACGCCAAGATCCGAAATAATCAATCCCGGTGTTTTGGACAATAATTGAAGAAAAATCATGATGCCTGTGATACAAAAGAAAATAAGACTGGCGAGACCGATCAGAAATACCTTCGTTGTTGTGGGGTGTCCTTCTTCACTCATAGAAGCCGGATCCAAGACAAACCAAACACCAAGACCTACAAATAAAAGGGAACCGAATAACATAATAACAAGTCTGAATTTATTCGATTTGATTTCTGTAGTATTCTGATTTTCCATACGGGCTATAAATTTAGTTGATGAGTTTTATTATTGCTTTATTTTATTTCACTTCCGGACTTTTGAAACAAAACAATAATCACATGTCTCAATATAATCCTTGATGACAATGTTACTTTTCTGATCAATCAGAAATTCGCTTAGTCCTTCATGTGATCCATTACGTTTTTTCCAGTCGTAGGTGTATCCTAGTTGGGTGAAGGGATAGCCTGCATTGCCGGTGGCGAGCCAACCCAGATAAGTTTTATATTCCTGTATCGTGGTGTCACCTAAAGCAAGGCCACATGTTCTGTCAGCGATTTCTCGATCGCGGCAAGGCCTGATCAGATCTGCAGGCTGTACCCAGGCTTCAACAAAATAATCCTTTTGGGATTGTTGTGGCAGACCAAGTAGTTCCTCAAGTCTCAGGCTGACTCCCTGGCGGATACCAAAGTTCCTTTTTCGGCATATGTCTTTGAGCTGAGGCACTATCGTCACAAAATTATATCTGTTTTGTGTGTTATAATAACCACTGACGCAGTCATTCTGGTAATATTTCAGATCACCCGCTTTTTTCCACATAACGACCAGAATATACGTCTTGCCTGAAATGGTTTTAAATACTAAACTACTGCTGTCCAGAGTTGGTGACAGAAGGTCATTTACGATTTGCTCTTTTGTGATATCACTGGTTTTGGTCAGGCTGAGATCATACCTGCTCTTTGCTTTGGCCTCATTGTAATTTTTATAAAT
>JBATMM010000485.1:0-4294 GCA_049289835.1 Saprospiraceae bacterium
TTTACGATTGAAGATGAAACGGATGGTGGAGAGGAGTTAAGGATGAAGTACCGTTATCTTGATATCAGGCGTACTCCTGTAAAGGATAAATTAATCTTTAGGGCCAAGGTGGCATTGGAGACCCGTAAATTCCTATCGGGAGAAGGGTTTGTGGAAGTTGAAACGCCTAATCTCATCAAGAGCACTCCTGAAGGGGCGCGAGATTTTGTTGTACCAAGCAGGGTCAATGCTGGTCAATTTTATGCATTACCACAATCACCACAGACATTCAAGCAAATTCTGATGGTGGCCGGGATGGACCGTTATTTCCAGATTGTCAAATGCTTTAGAGATGAAGATCTCAGGGCGGACAGGCAACCAGAGTTTACGCAGATCGATTGCGAGATGGCTTTTGTGACACGGGAAGATGTATTGAATGTATTTGAAGCCTTAACAAGGCATTTATTCTCTACTATCCTAAGTATTGACCTTGGTTCTTTCCCGCGGATGTCATACGATGATGCTATGAGCCGCTATGGATCGGATAAGCCTGATGTACGTTTCGGAATGGAGTTCGTAGAATTTAATGATCTCGCCAAAGGAAAGGGATTCTCTGTATTTGAAGATGCTGAACTTGTCGTAGGAATTTTAGTCCCTGGTCAGGCAGAAACTTATTCAAATAAGATGCTCAATGACCTGACTGAATGGGTGAAGAGGCCACAGATAGGCGCAAAGGGTTTGGTCAATATTAAGTTTAGTACTGATGGTTCTGTAAAAAGTTCTGTTGGAAAATATTACAGTGAAGATGAATTAAAACAGTGGGGTCAGCGTGCAGGGGCGGGTCCGAATGATATGCTGTTGATTCTTTCTGGTGAGACAGATCGTGTACGTAAACAACTCAATGAATTGCGTCTTGAGATGGGAACACGTCTTGGTCTTCGTGATGCGAAAGTTTATAAACCGCTTTGGGTTCTTGATTTCCCATTATTGGAATGGATTGAAGAGTCACAACGATTTCATGCGATGCATCATCCATTTACATCTCCCAAAACAGCTGATATAGATCGTATGCTTGACGGTGATCACGAAACGATGAAAAATCTTCGTGCAGATGCTTATGATCTTGTGATCAATGGTGTTGAAATCGGCGGAGGATCTATTCGAATTCATGATCGCGCATTGCAGGAAAAGAATTTTAAACTACTTGGTTTTACACCGGAGCAAGCGGAATCACAATTTGGATTTTTACTTGGGGCTTTTGAATTTGGAGCTCCGCCGCATGGAGGTATTGCTTTTGGCTTTGACAGGTTATGTGCGATGATGAAAGGTGAAACATCTATACGTGATTTCATTGCTTTTCCAAAAAACAATATGGGAAGAGACATGATGATTGATGCACCTTCAACGATTGATGATGTTCAGTTGAATGAATTATCACTTCGGGTAGTTAAAAAATAATAAAACACTGGCAGTTGCTTTCCTGTTAGGTTATTTGAATTTCAAAATCAAAAATCAATTACCCTAATTTTACCTATTCAACGCGTAAAAGAAATATGAGCGTCATAGAAATGAAAGTCCCTGTCATCGGGGAATCCATCAATGAAGTCACCTTATCATCCTGGTTAAAGCCTGATGGCAGTTTTGTCAAAATAGATGAACCGATCTGTGAATTTGAATCTGACAAAGCAACATTAGAATTCCCTGCTGAGGCTGAAGGAAAGTTGATTCATGTAGCCAAGGAAGGAGATGATCTTAAGATCGGAGCAATTGTAGCCCGTATCGATACAAGTGTGAAATCATCTGACGGCGGTGCCTCTCCTCATGCGCCAACAAAAGAAAAGATTGAAACTCCTGCTGTTGAAAAAGAAACCGCCGCAGAATCTCCTCAACAAAAATCATCTGCCAAGTCTCAGGAAAAAATTGCTTCTCCTTCCGCTTCAAAGATCCTGCGTGAAAATGCTGTTGATCCACAAAACGTAGAAGGATCAGGTAAAGAGGGACGCATTACAAAATCAGATGCAATGCTGGCAGCAACCGGAAAATCAACTGAAGAAAAAATTTCACAGCCTGCAACTGAAGAAAAACCAGTTTCAGTTCCAACTAAAGTTCACACTCCATTTCAACGTGAGGAGCATCGGGATAAAATGTCACGGATGCGCCGCACGATAGCCCGACGTCTTGTCTCTGCCAAGAACAATACGGCCATGCTCACGACATTCAATGAAGTGGATATGACGGGGATCATGGAGCTGCGAAAAAAATATCAGGATCAATTTGTGGCTAAATACGGAATCAAGCTTGGCTTCATGTCGATCTTTGCAAAAGCATGCGCACAAGCACTTTTAGAAAAACCGGAAGTCAATGCCTTCATTGATGGTGAGGATTTAATATATCATGATTACGTTGACATTTCAATTGCGATCTCTACGCCTACCGGATTAGTTGTGCCACCGATACACAATGTGGAATCATTGCGCTTCGATGAAATTGAAATTAAAATAAAAGAACTCGCAGATAAAGCGCGATTGGGCAAACTGACATTAGAAGAAATGTCCGGTGGAACATTCACGATTACAAATGGGGGTGTGTTTGGTTCTCTGTTGAGTACACCTATCATCAATGAGCCACAATCTGCGATCCTGGGCATGCATAATATTCAGGACAGGCCTGTTGTCATCAATGGACAGATTGTGATCCGGCCGATGATGTATCTCGCATTATCCTATGATCATCGTGTGATCGATGGAAGTACTAGTGTTACGTTTCTTGTGCGGGTGAAAGAATTACTGGAAGATCCGACGAAGTTGATTCTAGGCATTTGAGCCTTCTCTGCCCCTAAATCCCCTAAAGGGGACTTGTGATAAATATATTTCGGGGCATGAATCCTGTTGCTTCATTATTAGAAATTATAACCATCAGGGTATAAAAAAAACACGAAGAAACTTCGTGAATGGAAATATTAAAAATATAAGAAAGTCCCCTTCAGGGGATTTAGGGGCAATTTAATACCCCGGGGCTTTTAATAAGGCCTACCACCACATCTGCGATACCCATGTGCAGAATTCCAAGTTCCCTTGCTGCACGTTTTGACAGATCGACAATGCGTCCTTTCACATAGGGTCCCCGATCAACAACCCTGACAATAACTGATTGGTCAGGATTATCCTTCCGGGCTATCTTCATTATACTGCCCAAAGGAGCCGTGGGGTGGGCACATGTAAGTTCGTCTGGATTATATACAGCCCCGTTAGCCATCAACTGGCCATCGAAACTATCAGCATAGTAGCTAGCTACTCCCTGTTCCTGAGCAAATGCCTTTTGGCACAGGAAGAGACAAAGCATAAGTATGCCGGATATGATATGGGACTTCATTACAGCCCTATAAACGATCTTAATGGCCTGAAGTTCAATGAAATCAAAGAAATATATAAGAAAAAAGCCATGTATATATGTAAGTCCCCTGAGAATCAGAGGACTGGCCGCTATTCTAATTTAGTATTAAAATGTAAGTCAACATCCGTTTCACCATTGAGAAGTGGGATATATTTACCGGTCAGTGACTGATCGATACCATGGCCGTCCACCTGGATCTGTCCGTTCTTAACCACAATAGAAGTGCTTTCCTCATTAAAAAGTCCATCCGTTTCCAGGGCGGCGATAAAAGCAGCGTATGGTGAATTGCTCATCGTCTTTGTCTCATTTGATGCCAGGACGCTTTTTTCAGATGCAGGAATACTTTTCTCAATCTGCATGTTTTGTCCTACCGGATTTTGCTCCATACCATGATTGCCGATCATAGCAAGTGAAGGGGCAATGACAAGAGAAACGATAGACATCAGTTTGATGAGAATATTCATAGAAGGACCTGATGTGTCTTTGAATGGATCACCTACTGTATCACCGGTGACAGAAGCTTTGTGCGGTTCGCTTTTTTTGTAATACATCACACCATTGATGCTGACACCTTTTTCAAAACTCTTTTTTGCATTATCCCATGCACCGCCGGCATTATTCTGAAATAATCCCATTAGGACACCACTAACTGTAGCGCCTGCAAGAAATCCTCCCAATGCTTCTGCTCCTCCAACAAAACCAATGATCACAGGTGAGCTAATAGCAATTGCACCAGGTAACATCATTTTGCGGATAGAAGCTTTCGTAGAGATAGCGACGCATTTCTCATATTCGGGCTTTCCTGTCCCTTCCATGATGCCGGGGATCTCGCGAAACTGGCGACGAACTTCTTCAACCATGGCCATAGCTGCTTCACCGACTGCTCTGATCGCTAAGGATGAAAATAAAAATGGAACCATAC
>JBATMM010000486.1:0-10819 GCA_049289835.1 Saprospiraceae bacterium
ACTAGTCCATCACTTTCTCAAGCGCATTCGCCGACTGTATCAGTCTTCCTGAAGATTTTCCATCCGGAACTGGCTTACCTGTATCATAGAGAATTGTATAAACATCCTGTGTATTGAGTTCAGGCCGGAATGCTTTTAATAATCCGACTAGTCCGGCTACCATCGGTGTAGCCATGGATGTACCATCCAATTCTTTGTATTGTCCATTAGGATAGGTAGACATGATTTTCACACCAGGAGCTGCAATACCATATTTCACATCATTCACTGCGTTAGAGAAAGAAGCTTTTTTCTGATCAGGTCCAATTGCAGAAACAGTAATAATTCCTTTGGCATTTGCGGGTGCATAATCTTTTGCATTCTGACTACTATTCCCCGCAGCAGCGATAACGATAGCTCCACGCGCATTGCAATATGCTACCGCTTCTTCATACGCTTTTTGTTTTGTATCTGAAGAAAGACCACCCAATGACATGCTGATCACATCTGCTCCCATATCAGCTGCTTTGATCATGCCCTGGATAGTGGCTATCTGACTGCCGATGCCCATTGCATTCATGACTTTAATACTCGTCACCTGTACAAAAGAAGCATCCGGAATCAACGAAGCGATTCCAATACCATTGTTCGATATAGCCCCGGCAATACCTGCACAATGTGTACCGTGGCCTAAAGGATCTGTGTCATTATTATTTCCTCCTGATAAATATTGATCTCTCAGATCTGTGTGTGTACCATCAACACCTGAATCAACAATCACAATCAACGCCTTCTTCTTCGGATGCGGATGAGAAGAAATAATCATACCATGCACCTGATCACCCTGTATCATATCCCAGCCCCATTGCCCACTTACCATAGGGTCATTGACGTGTTGTGCATTTACTTGTGGCGGAGAAGCCTGTACGTCATTTACTTCCAGTGTAATTGTCTCATTGTATTCCACGTCTTCTGTGCCGTTCAGTCGACGGAGCTCACGCATGATCGTCAGCACATCACCTTCGGCATTATCAGGTATTCCTATGGCAATGAATTCGTCAAGCTTACTCAGTTTCGGTTCGGCAGGACTGAAGGGCTTTTCAATGACAAGACCATATTTTTTTATCAGCCTGTCATATGATTTTGGAACAACTCCGTTTTTGGTTTCCACGAGCAATTCAAACTGATCATCTGCGGCAGTGATTGTTTCCGTGACTTGTGGAAATGTATCATATAACATGCTGAAGCCGATGAACTGAATCAATCCATACATTCCAATAGCTAAAACGAAAACAACCAGGCTGTTTTTTCTGACATAATTGAAGAGTTGTGAAACAATCGCCAGAATCGACAGATCTCTGAAAAGCATCAAAAGCTTATAAGCCAATGTAGCTTCAGTAAATGCAATAGAAACTAAATAAACAAGGAAAGAAATGATGAAAACAGAACTCATCTTACGGCTTATAGAACCGTTTTCTTTAAAATAAAAACACAGTATCAGACCCGTAAGGCAAATAAGATAACTGATGGGGTAAATAAAATCTAACATGGCCTATTTATAAAATCAAGACAAGTTAATGCATCCACCTGATGCGAATGTAATCTTTAGACTAATGCTTATGGAGGGGCGCTTAACGGGTATAAAGGAATCACTTACATTTGAGGGCAGAACCATAACCTATTTGTCTTTATTTGGTTTAACAGACACAACAACCTTAAATTCACAAAAATTCATCGTCATGAGCTCAAGAATCCACTGCCTGATCATTGGTAGCGGCCCGGCTGGCTATACAGCAGCTATTTATGCAGCCAGGGCAAACCTGAAACCTGTGCTTTATACAGGCATTGAACCCGGAGGACAACTAATGATCACAACAGAAGTAGAGAATTACCCGGGATATCCACATGGATCCATGGGACCGCAGATGATGGAAGATTTTCGCATGCAGGCTGAGCGGTTTGGCACGGAGGTCAGGTATGCGCTTATTACGAAAGTAGATTTTACAGGGCCTGTGCACAAAGTCTGGACAGATTCGGATGAAGAACTGGAGGCAGATGCCGTCATCATCGCTACCGGAGCCAGTGCGCAATGGCTGGGTATTGAATCAGAAAAGACATTTGCCAATAAAGGTGTCTCCGCATGTGCCGTTTGTGATGGTTTTTTCTTCAAAAATCAGGATGTCGCTATCGTGGGTGGCGGTGATACAGCTGCTGAAGAAGCTCTATATCTGAGCAAACTATGTCCTGTAGTCCATATGATCGTTCGCAGACATGAATTGAGAGCAAGTAAAATCATGCAGGAAAGAGTATTAAAAACCGGCAATATTAAAATTCACTGGAATTGTGAAACAGAAGAAATCATCGGGAGCAATGATGTGGAAGGGGTTATTATTTTTAATAATCAGACCGGAGCCCGCACCACTATAGCAGTTAAAGGATTTTTTGTAGCCATAGGTCATAAGCCCAACACAGATATATTCAAAGGATGGCTCGATATGGATAAGGCCGGCTATTTGATCCCGCAACCCGGAAGTACACGTACTAAAATTGAAGGTGTTTTTGTATCCGGTGATGCAGCTGACAGAGTTTACCGCCAGGCAGTTACGGCAGCGGGTACAGGTTGTATGGCAGCATTGGATGCAGAACGTTATCTTTCTGAAAAAGGAATTCTCTAAAAGTACGACTGACACGACCGAAAGTAGTTTCATTTCTTGCCAGGTTTTTTGTTTACAGGTGAAATCTTATTTTTACAAAAACTCATCCTATTTACAACTTATAGAATATGCTCACATCCGCAACAACCCGATTCAGACCAGGTGTACTTCATGGACAGGAAGTGGCCGAAGTACTAGCCCATGCCAATGATAATAATTATGCACTTCCGGCTGTCAATGTCATCGGGACAAGCACTATTAACGCAGTTATGGAAACTGCAGCTTTAGTCAAATCGCCTGTGATCATTCAGTTTAGTAATGGAGGTGCTGCTTTTTATGCTGGAAAAGGATTGACGGGTGGTGGTCAGCGAGCAGCAGTTATAGGTGCGATATCAGGCGCTCACCATGTGCACTTACTCGCTGAGGCTTATGGAGTCACTGTGCTGATGCACACAGATCATTGTGCTAAGAATTTGTTGCCATGGATGGATGGCATGCTTGATTACCAGGAAAAACACTACATGAGATTTGGGCATCCACTTTATAGTTCACACATGCTGGATTTATCTGAAGAACCTATTGAAGAAAACATTGAAATATGTGAACATTATTTCCGCCGGATGAAAGAGATGGGCATCACATTGGAGATTGAGCTTGGGGTTACAGGAGGTGAGGAAGATGGTGTGGACAATACAGGAATAGATAATTCAAAATTGTATACTCAACCTGAAGAGGTTGCTTATGCGTATGAGCATCTTCTCAAGATTAGTCCCAATTTTACTATTGCTGCAGCATTCGGAAATGTGCATGGTGTATACAAACCAGGTAATGTCACATTGAAACCTGTGATTCTCAAAAACTCACAGGACTATATCAAAGCGAAATACCACACTGATCATAATCCAGTCAATTTTGTTTTCCATGGCGGATCAGGCAGTAGTCAGGAAGAAATTCGGGAAGCTATTTCTTATGGTGCAGTGAAAATGAATATCGATACAGACATGCAATGGGCATTCTGGGATGGCATCAGAGGTTATTACAAAAAGAATGAAGGCTATCTGCAAGGCCAGATCGGAAATCCGGAAGGGGAGGATAAGCCAAATAAAAAATTCTATGACCCACGTGCGTGGCTACGTGCAGGAGAAAAAACTTTTGTTGATCGGTTACAACAAGCGTTTACAGATTTGAATTGTGTGAATCGCAATGTGTAGTGGATTTACGAATTACAGATTTTTTTCGATGCCGGATAAAAGGATGCCAGATACTGGACTCATGATGATGAAAGCATACTCCAAATTAAATCGTAAATCGTCATTCATAAATTCTTCTCATTCTTCTTCTCCCTCATCATAAAAGATCGCATTCAGCATCGGCAGTCCTATCCATTTCTTTTCTTCGGGACTGACTGTAAAGAAAGATAGGAATCCGCCGGAAGATTTTGCTGTTCTTTCTGCAAAACTTAAAAACCCTTTGTAGAGATAAGCGCCGATATAAGGATCGAGTGAGGAAAGTATAGGATTTAATTGACCAAGTTTTTCAGAAATCACCTTACTTCTTTCGGCAACTTCTTTAGGAAGTTCGCCGAGCAATGTTTCGATACGGGAATGTAGATTTTTATCAACTTCTTCATGAAATGTTTTAAGTCGTTCATCTCCTGCAAACGTCCGGATATGAGCTATCTTTTCAGCCCAGGTGATTTCCTTTTCATCGATTTTGCCATCTGCTCCGGCTATGAGGATAGTGATATAGGCAAAAGCATCTTCTAATTGTGTCAATTCTTCTTTCGATAGTAAACCCAGGTCCTGATCCATACTTTATGTTCTTTTAACTTGATTTAAGCGACAATAATAGGCAAATTGTTGAAGTAGGCATAAAGGATTATAAGAGATCAGGTTCTTCTTCAAGGGTTAGGAACGAAAGGAGGATATCAGGCAAATAGTGAGACTAGTCGATACGGGATCTAATGGAGAAAAAGGAATTACCTAAATCAATTGACAAGTAGTGAATCTTGAATGTCGTGGGACGTCACAACATGTTTAAGGAAAACACAATTGTATTTAAGGAAAATATTAAATGATTGATATTTAGTGACTTACATATAGAAATTTTCAAGCACACACCCCATGATCCGCACAACCCTTCTATCCGCCACCCGAAACTTGCATAAATACATCCCCCACCTTTGTATTCTACACTCTGTATTTCCAAATCCTCATTCAAATTCAGGCCGGGATATATTCCAGCGACCTCCAAACTGCAGAATATACTGGCAAAAAGGTTCATTTTTAAACCTAGTGTACTGACTATTAATGTTTTACAAATTCATTGTGTAGTTCATAGGTGTAGTCGGAGTAATAGCTATATATTTGCCCAGTTTTTCAGAAACATTTACCTAATAAAATCAATATGCAAGGCAAAGGAATAGTCAGGTTTTTCCTGATTCTACTGACAGCGGTTTGTTTGTTACAATATCTTTATTTACTTCCTACACGAAAGGTTGAGAGAGATGCCGAGAATTTTGCCGCTAAGGCAACAGCCGGCCTGACTGACGAAAACGCAATTATTACTGCTCATAAAATAGCAAGGGCCGAATACCTGGATTCCATGTCCAGTGAGCCTGTTATTTCAATACCTCTTCTGGGTCAATTCAGCTATGAAAAACTGAAACGCCAGCAAATTGCTCTGGGTCTTGACCTAAAAGGCGGTATCAGCACTGTACTCCAGGTGGATTTGAGAGAATTTCTGGAGACATTATCCAACAACACAAAAGAACCTGCATTCAAACAGGCTCTGGACAATGCCGATACAGATCTTAAAAAAGCTCAAACAGACTATATCACTTTGTTTGGCCAGGAATGGACTAAAGTTTCTAACGGCCAAAAACTTGCTCCCATTTTCACCAGAAATGCAACCTTAAGACAAGAGATCACCTTCGAAACATCTGATGAAGCTGTTCTTACCATCCTGAGGAAAAAAGCAAATGAAACAGTAGACCTGACATTCAAGCGCCTCAAGGACCGTATCGATAAATTAGGTGTAGTTCAACCAAACGTCTCACTTGACAATGCAAGAGACTTGATCCTGGTTGAACTCCCCGGCGTGGACAATCCTGAACGCGCAAGAAACTATCTGCAATCAACTGCGAAACTTGAATTCTGGGATGTATACCGTGTCTCTGATCCGGGCATCATGGAAGCATTTGCAAATGCAGATGACAGACTCAAAAAATTAGAGGCAGGTGATACCACAACATCAACAATAGACACAGCCCTTACGAGAATTGATACCGTGTGGGTTCCTAAAATGGACTCTACAGGCACTGTGATTGATTCAGAAATGACTACCAAAGTTGTTCCGGTGACCAAAGATCCTGCATCAAGCAGTGGTCCTCTTTTATCTCTTCTGAAAATAAATTTCTATGATGGCAAATCCATCCAATATCCGTTTGCGGTGATGGGTGTAGCCAATAAAAATAAAATTAAACCCATTACAGAAATGCTCGCGAGAGAACAGGTTAAATCTGTTTTCCCTCCAGATGTGAAACTGATGTGGAGTGCTAAGCCTACTACTGACAAGGATGGAAAAACCACCGATGAGTATGAACTGTACGCCATCAAGATGAAACGTGGTTCTGAAGTAGCACCTCTTGAAGGTGATAGAGTGGTAACCGCAACGTCAAATCCTGATCCAATGACTAATCAGGTAGCCGTAACTTTAAGAATGGACAATCTGGGTGCAAAAACCTGGGCTGACATGACCACAAAAGCTGCACAGGATAATAATAGAGAAATTGCAATTGCACTGGATGGAGAAGTTGTTTCTGCTCCTCGTGTCAATGAAGCGATTACTACAGGGGACAGTCGTATCTCCGGAAACTTCTCTATCCAGGAAGGCCAGGATCTTGCAAATATTCTTCAGATCGGAAAGCTACCGGCCAAGACATCCATTGTACAGGAATCTTTAATCGGACCTTCTCTTGGAAAAGAAAATATCAATAAATCCATGGTTGCTATGATCGTGGCCACATTGTTAGTGTTGGTTTTTATGGTATTTTATTATGGTGGAGGTGGTATCGTTGCTATTATAGCTTTGCTGGCGAACATCTTCTTCCTGTTTGGTGCATTATCTTCTCTGGGAACAGTTCTGACGCTTCCTGGTATCGCTGGTATCGTATTGACAATCGGTATGGCCGTAGATGCAAACGTTATTATCTACGAACGGATTAAAGAAGAAATGAGGGCCGGCAAGAGTCTTAAGACCTCGATATCAGATGGATTTAAGCATTCCTTATCCGCCATTATTGATGCGAATGTTTCAACCATTCTTTCTTCCCTGGCATTGGTTTATTTCGGCCTTGGACCTATTAAAGGATTTGCAGTTGTTCTTCTCATTGGTATCATATCTTCTATGTTTACGGCTATCCTTGTAAGTCGTATGATTTTCGATTGGTGGACTGCGAAAGGACGTTCTATCACATTCTGGATTGAGCCTACCAAAGACTTTCTTGCACATTTGCACGTGGATTGGTTGTCAAAAAGAAAGTATGCCTATTTCGCTTCTGTTGCATTTATTCTGATTGGTACAATTTCTATTTTCGTTCGGGGATTCGAATTAGGTGTAGATTTTAAAGGAGGTTACTCATACAATGTAGCCTTTGATAAATCAGAAAAGATCGATGCCGAAGCTTTACGTGCAGCCTTGACTACCTCATTTGGTATTGCTCCTGTAGTGAAATCTATTGATGCTGTCAATACCTATAATGTGACCACCAGTTATCTGATCAATGATAATAGTACCGAGGCACACAACCAGGTCAGCACAAAATTATTTGAAGGCGTAAATTCATTAGTAGGAGGCAAACTGGAGCAGGCATCATTCATGCAAACTGATTTTACCGGCACGCACGTTACAAGTTCATCCAAGGTGGGACCAACGATAGCAGATGATATAACCAAGAGCTCTGTTTATGCAGGTATCATGGCCATATTCCTGATTTTCGTGTATATTCTTATCCGATTCTCCAAATGGCAGTATTCACTTGGTGTTGTTGTATCGGCCATTCATGATGCATTGTTCGTATTGGTTTCATTTTCCTTATTCAGAGGATTGCTGCCGTTTTCAATGGAATTGGATCAGACATTTATTGCGGCCTTGTTGACCATTATCGGTTATTCGATCAATGATACAATCGTAACCTTTGACCGGATCAGGGAAAATTTCAATTTATACACAGGTAAAACTAAACATGAAATAATAAATATTTCAATAAACCAGACGATGAGTCGTACATTGATCACAGTACTTACCGTGTTCATGGTATCTCTGGCGTTATTGTTTTTCGGTGGTGCAAGTATTAAAGGATTTGCTTTTGCACTGGTCATCGGACTCCTTACAGGTACATACAGTTCTATATTTGTGGCTACACCATTACTGGCTGATTTGTCAGGAGATATCAAACCGAAATCTTCAGCCCTGCACAGCTTCAAACGTACTGCGAAAGTGAAATAAGATTTAATTTCTAATAAAGGAAAAGGGGAGAATTGATCTGCATCGGTTTTCCCCTTTTTTATGTTTAGTACTGGTTGTAAAATGCAACAGCTCACTATCTAAAATCGTTATGATCCTTATGCGAAAATATTTCTGGATAGCCTGGATCCTCTATTTTTTGTTATCCGCCTGTTCCTTCACTCAGAAAGTTCAGACCGGCCAGCAGGCATATGATGTGAAGCAATATTCGGTTGCAGCTCAGTTGTTCACGAAAGAATTTGAAGCAAGCCATGTTCCTAAAGAAAAAGCACGACTGGCATTTTTTGCGGGTGAGTCTTATGGTTTTCTCAATGATTATGTGTCAGCGGAGCAATGGTATTTTAATGCAAGCAAAGAGGGTTACGGAGACGAATCAATGGTACAGTATGCTGATGCAATGAAGCACCAGGAAAAGTACGTAGAAGCTGCAAAGGTGTATGAAGACTTATTAAAAGCTAATCCGGGTAATGCAGGTTATCGCTCCAATCTTACACTTTGCACGCAAGCCATGGACTGGATAAAAAATTCAAATAAAACTTACGTTATCGGGCCTGCTTCTTTTAACAGTCCTGGAAACGATTATTCACCACAACCCATAGGCCCGGGCCAGGTCATGTTTACAAGTGACCGGAGTTCGAAACAAAGCGCTGATACATATCTATGGACGGGTAGGGCGTATTCTGATATTTTTATTTCAAATACAAATTTATCTACACCTCAGGTGGCTGAATTTGTTGGCGGCATCAATACAGATGACAATGAAGGTACAGCAGCCAT
The DNA here is from genome assembly GCA_049289835.1 of Saprospiraceae bacterium. Taxonomy (GTDB): domain Bacteria; phylum Bacteroidota; class Bacteroidia; order Chitinophagales; family Saprospiraceae; genus Opimibacter. The sequence continues at coordinate 8,937 of JBATMM010000486.1, forward strand.
CAGTCCGGATGGAAAGATGCTGGCATTTACACGTTGTTATGTCGGTGGATCATACGATGCATGGTGCAAACTGATGATGAGTTTTCGACGCGATGATGCATGGTCGGAGCCTCAACCATTTCCTTTTGTAAAAGAAAAAATAAATTACGGCCAACCGGCATTTGCTGCAAATGGCACGACGATTTTCTTTTCTTCTGATGCCCCTGACGGTCAGGGAGGTCATGATATTTATTACACACAACCAGATGGAAAAGGAGGCTGGATAGAACCGGTGAATCTGGGACCTGTGATCAATACCATCGGTCAAGAGCAATATCCGACTGTTTATAAGGACACATTATTTTATTCATCCGATCACCTGGCCGGACTCGGTGGGCTGGACATCTTCAAGACGTATCTCGATGCCCATAATCTGTGGGTTCCCCCCATCAATCTCAGAGCCCCAATCAATAGTGGTAATGACGATTTTGGTTTTGTGGTCGATACATTTACAAAACCCGGAAACGGAATTCTGATGACTGGCTATTTTACTTCATCCAGAGAAGGCCCGGATCGAAATGATGAAATCTATTCATTTACGCTATTAGGTCAAACGAAGGATACAAGTGTCACCCCGGTGCTTCCTGAGAAGAAGAAAGAAGAGAAGCTCATCAATTACAAGCTCTTCGTTGCCATCAGAGTGATGGAACCTGAATATGAAATAAAAGATGATCCGAATAGCAGGGTAGTAGGTAAGCGGCCATTACCGAATGGACCAATCATTCAATCTGAAGGATTGATGGATCAGAGATTTGTCACTGATGAATTAGGACAGATACTGCTAAAGCTTGACTGGGATAAAAATTATGTTTTTACGGCAAGGTATCGTGATCATCTCGCAGATACTTATTCCTTAAATACAGGTGATGTAAAGAGAGATTCATTAAATCCCATCACGACAGTCAATCACATCATGGTGCTCAACCCTGTTTTTAAAAACATGGAAATCGTTTTGGAAAATATTTTTTATGATTATGATCAATGGGTGATCAGGGATGATGCCAAACCCTCGCTGAATAATCTGTCCAATATCATGAAAACAAATCCAGCGATCAGGATTCAATTATCATCGCATACGGATTGCCGGGGTACAGATGAATATAACCTGGATCTCTCTCAAAAAAGAGCACAGGCTGCAGTCGATTATCTCAAGACAACAGGGATTCCCGCTACAAGGTTACAGGCACAAGGCTACGGCGAATCAAACCCCGCCGTGATATGCGAATGTGAGAAGTGTACGGAAGAGCAACATCAAAAAAACAGAAGGACAACATTTAAGATCATTGATTAAAAAATGTCGTACAGGCAGAAAAAAGTGAATGTTGAGGAGGTTTTGAAATGCATTCTAAAAGGAAATATCCAAAAGGATTTCGTCGAAATCCTTTTGGATAACTTATTGAAAATCTATTATTTACGTTAATTCCAAAACTAAACAGACGACACCAATACTGATTTCGTCGAAATCCTTTTCACTTGTCAACCCCACATTTCCCTTTTTCAGATCACAAGATTTATCATCTTATCCGGCACGATCACCATCTTCCGGATTGGTTTTCCTTCCACCCATTTAAGTATTTCAGGTAAATCCATCGCGGCTTTTTCGATTTCACCATTTGAGCTTCCGACAGGCAAATTAATTTCACCTCTTTTTTTACCATTGATGCACACAGGATATGTGATTGATGTGGTTACTAGCCATTTTTCATCATAATCCGGGAAAGGGGCAAGATGAACGGAAGAATTATGCCCAAGCAATGACCATAGTTCTTCTGTAAGAAATGGTGCAAAAGGAGCCATGGTCCTGACTAACGGATCTAAAATCTCAGCCGAATGCTCATCAAGCT
>JBATMM010000487.1:0-2708 GCA_049289835.1 Saprospiraceae bacterium
CCGCTTATATCAAAAGAGTCAATCTCAGCGAACACGCTCACTACGCTACACCGGGTGTGCATTTCGATTGGACTATCGCTAAGGGCCATCCCTTCGCATATCATGTCTATGGCACTGCGATTGTACAAGTGACTTTAGATTGCTTGCGCGGCATTTATGAAGTTGACTTTGTTAAAGGTGTACATGATTATGGAAAATCAATGAATGCACTGATTGATCATGGACAAATAGAAGGTGGTATCGTACAAGGCATCGGCTGGATGACAATGGAAGAATTAGTTTACGATGCCTTTGGAAAATTACGTTCCAATGCACTTTCATCTTATAAAATTCCTGATATCTATTCTGTTCCACACACCATTGATATCAAGTCCCTTTCAACAACGCGTGAAAATCTGGCGATCTTTTCTTCTAAAGCTGTTGGTGAACCTCCATTGATGTATGGCATTGGAGCTTATTTCGCGATCCGGGATGCTGTCAGAGCTTTTAATAAAAATGCATCACCTGAATACGATGCTCCTTTTACTCCGGAAAAAGTGCTTCTGAATTTGTATGCTGAAACTATAGCAGAATTAAAATCTTCACAGAAAAAAAGGCATTGACATTCGAGTGTCTCCGACCTCGAACTCCCGCAATCATATGATACCGTTATTCGTGTCCTGAAATCTGACGTTCGAGTGTCTCCGACCTCGAACATCGATAATCATTCCACGCCCGTATTCTGAAGTTCAAGCGTCTCCGACCGCGACAATGCGTGAAACTTTGCAGGTGCACGAAAATTGACATTCGAGTGTCTCTGACCTCGAACTCCCGAAATCATTCTATCCCGTTATTCGTGCCCACAAATCTGACGTTCGAGTGTCTCTGACCTCGAACCTGCGAAATCATTCCATGCCCGTATTCTGAAGTTCGAGCGTCTCCGACCTCGACAATGCGTACACGTGTTCGAGGTCAGAGACACTCGAACGTCTTTTGGTTTTTTAATTTATTTATACTCGACCTTGAACCTGCGCAATCATTATGATTTAGACATTTTATGTTAAATTATTTGCATTTCATTCTCAGACCCCCTATTTTAGTTTTTTACTTCACCATGTCCAGAAAAGGCTATCACGTCACAGACCAATATGGAATTTATTTCCTCACATTTACCGTTGTAGGTTGGGTAGATATTTTCACTCGGCCCGAATGTAGAAATATAATTATTGATTCACTTAAGCATTGTAAAACCAGTAAAGGCTTGATATTATATACACATGTCCTCATGTCAAACCATATGCATCTCATCGCCCAAACAAAAGAATCAAGTGAAGGCATGTCAGTATTTATTAGGGATTTTAAAAAATTTACGGCTCGACAAATAATTAACTGGTTTCTTTCCAGTAAAAAAGAAAGTCGAAAAGAATGGGTGATATCCATATTCAAAACCTTCGGACAAAAAAATTCAAATAACGAACTTTTCCAGGTATGGCAACCAGACAATCGACCTATGCAAATCACCACATCGAAATTTGCAATGCAAAAAGTAGGTTACATTCATTTAAATCCTGTCAAAGCAGGTATTGTTGATAATCCGGAAGAATATTTATACAGCAGTGCCAGAAATTATGCCGGCAGAAAAGATTATATAATTGAAGTCGAATTATTAGATCTCTTATATACTCTATAATTCTTTTATATTCTTACCGTTTCCGCAAATCTGACGTTCGAGTGTCTCCGACCTCGAACTCCCGAAATCATATGATACCGTTATTCGTGCCCTGAATGCAGACGTTCGAGTGTTTTCGACCTCGACAATGCGTACACATGTTCGAGGTCAGAGACACTCGAACGTCTCTTTTATTTTTTAATCATAATTTCATATTCAGATATCATGAATAAAGACTTAGCTCTCTGGAATTTCATTGCAAATAAATTACACGATCAACATCGTGTAATGTTACTGCTCGTAGCGGAAAGCTCCGGCAGTAGTCCCGGTCGTCAGGGATTTAAAATGGCTGTTGCAGATGATCACCAGTTCCATGGAAGTATCGGAGGCGGCATTATGGAAGTGAAATTAGTAGAGCTCGCGAAAGATCTCCTGAAAGAAGAAATCTCCGTTCCCAAAATCAAATTACAAATTCACAGAAAAAATGAACCTCGTGATCAAAGCGGTATGATTTGTTCCGGGGAACAAACGGTTCTTTATTTCACACTTGATGCTCACCACCTCCCGGAGGTATTAAAGATCATTGATGTCCTTAGTCAGTATCGGTCAGGTCTGTTGAACATTTCATATGTAAACCACAAAAAAGATTTTAGTGTTACGTCATCCGGTTTAAGTTCCGGTTCTTTTCATTTTGCGAAAGTGAGTGAAACAGAATTTTTATGGCAGGAAGTCATCGGATATAAACAAAGACTCTATATAGTCGGTGGCGGTCATTGCGCCTTAGCTCTTTCGGAGTTAATGTCCAGATTCGATTTTTATATTCATGTCATCGATGATCGACCTGATCTCAATACACTAACTCAAAATTTTTTCGCTCGCGAAAAACATGTCGTTGAAAATTATGATACGATCCGTGATCTTATACCTTCAGGATCGGATGTATATGTAGTGGTGATGACGCTGGGATACAGATCAGATTTTGCCGTTTTGCTTCAGCTGGCACAGAAATCTTTTGCCTATTTAGGTTTGATGGGAAGCGAAGCAAAGGTGAGCATGCTGA
>JBATMM010000488.1:0-4999 GCA_049289835.1 Saprospiraceae bacterium
CGAATAACGAATAACGAATAACGAATAACGAATAACGAATACTGACGTTCGAGTGTCTCTGACCTCGAACCCGTGAAAATCAAATGAATAAACAATTTCGAATATCGAAAAATAAAATCTAAAAAAAATATATGAAAATTAAAATCATAATATCGACATTAAGCGCGTGGTTCATCTGTTTGAATTTTTCATTCGCAGGAGTTATCCATGTGGTGACTACGACTCAGGACACACGAAGTATAACTGAACTTATAGGCGGAGATAAAGTAGACGTCTTTGCAATAGCTACAGGTTATCAGAATCCGCATTTTGTGGATCCGAAACCAAGTTATATCATCAAACTTTCGAGTGCAGATATGTATGTGACACTTGGACTTGATCTGGAAAGTGGTTGGTCACCTTCATTGTTATCGAGTTCGAGAAATACAAAAATCCAGAAAGGAAGCAATGGGTATGTGGATGCTTCGGTCGGTGTATCTCTGATGCAGGTGCCATCTTCGATCAACCGGGCTGAAGGTGATATTCACGCTTTCGGCAATCCACACTATTGGCTTGATCCGATGAACGGAAAAATAATAGCGCGCAATATTTGCAATGGTCTTGAAAAAATTTCTCCTGAAAACAAATCGACATTTGAAGCTAACCTGAAGAAATTCGATGATCAGATTGATCTCAAAATGAAAGCATGGACTGCATCAATGGCCGGATTCAGGGGAGCAAAAGTAATAGCCTATCACAATGAATGGGTTTATTTCGAAAACCGGTTCGGTCTGCAGATCGTAGATTTTATGGAACCAAAACCGGGCATTCCACCTACACCATCCCAGCTTGTCAAAATCATTAAGGAGGTAAAAGACAATAGTATCAAAGTAATTATCACATCGCCCTATTTTACGGCTTCTTCCTCAGATGTTGTCTCCAAACAAACCGGTGTGAAAACATTGGTGCTGGCCACCTCCGTTGGCGCATTTGATTCGATTAAAAACTATTATGATCTGTTTGATTATAACATCAGGTTATTGTCAGGAGCATTATAAAAAAAGGGTTAAAAGGTCAATCGGTTAAATGGTTAAACGAAAAAACATTCAAACACTTAACCATCAAAACATACAGTCACTTCGACCTTTTGACCCTTTAACCGATTGACCCTTTAACCCATTTTAAATTTTTTTCCATGTTAGAAATGTTTCAATTGGATTTTATCGTGCAGGCGTTTGTTGTCAGCATCATTATTGGCGTTGTGCTTTCCTACCTGGGAGTTCATGTCGTCGGCAGAGGGATTGTTTTTGTTGACCTCGCCCTTGGACAGATTTCGTCTCTCGGAGTGGCGGTATCTGATTATGTAGGTCATGGCAAAACAATAATACCCATTGTGTTCGCTCTTACAGGTGCTCTGCTGATGTCGCTGATCAATATCAGGGATAAACGGTTGAAAGTGGAAGCGATCATCGGGATTATTTATGCAGTAGCTTCTGCCGCTACGGTGATGTTGATATCAAAAACACCACATGGAGATTCTGATATCCAGGAGGTATTGTTTGGCAATATTCTGTCTGTTGATTGGGCCCAGATAAAGCTCGTCGGTCTTATTTTCGGAGCTATCGGATTGGTCCATTTTATTTATTATAAAAAGTTTTATCTCCTGACAGAAAGTTTTGAAGATGATGAGACGAATACGGAAGCTATTGCATTTCGAAAAAATAAATTGTTCAAACTATGGAATTTCATTTTTTATATTTCGATCGGGCTTGCCATTGTATTTGCTGTCAGGATAAGCGGAGTTATTCCGGTATTTTCATTCCTCATCATACCTGCAGTGGGAGCCATCATGCTGGCAAAAAATAATCTACGTGTGACCATTTTTGCTGTGATTATTAGCTTACTGGGGGCCTATTTCGGTTTATTTGTTTCTTTCCATTATGATTTTCCTGCGGGGTCATCGTTGGTAGCTGCACTCGGTGGATTCTTTCTGTTGATTTCAATATTCTATTTTATACGAACCAAGACTATAGAAAAGAAATAGTAATTGTTTTTTATATATTGGTTTCGATTCATTTCAGATATGAAACCAAAACTTCTTCTTCTTCATGGCGCCTTAGGAAGTAAGGATCTATTTGCAGACGTAAAGCACATGCTTATTCCGCAATTTGATGTTTACGATTTCAATTTTTCGGGTCATGGATCCAATACTACGGAAACGGACTTTTCCATTGAAAAATTTATGGAGGACACATTGTTTTTTATGGATCAGCATGATCTTTATACTGCTGACATTTTCGGTTACAGCATGGGTGGTTACGTGGCTTTAAAATTAGCCAAAGAACATCCGGGATGTGTAAATAAGATTATGACACTTGGCACTAAATTTCATTGGAACAAAGAATCGGCTGAAAAGGAAGTCAAAATGTTGATACCGGAAATCATCGAAGAGAAGATTCCAAAATTCGCAGAAAACCTTCGTCAACGTCACCACCCCAATGATTGGAAATCAATCTTACGAAAGACTGCGGCGATGATGACCTCTCTGGGAAATGGCAAAGCAATGAAACCTTCCGATTTCGCTTCGATAGCACAACAGGTATTGATTTGTGTCGGTGCAGAAGATAATATGGTCACCATCGGAGAATCGCTGGCTATTTCAGACTTATTGCAGAATGCGGACCTGATGGTCATCCCCGGCTTTAAACATCCAATTGAGATGAATGATCAAAAGATACTTTCAGCATTAATACTAAATTATTTCAACGGCAGATAACTCAGTAAAATAGTCTAAAGTCATTGGTCCTAGCGAGGAGCTTAGGCAAAAAGAAATAGTCAATGGATATTGGTCTTAGCAACGAGTTTAGGCAAATGGAAATAGATGATAGGTACCCTTCCAGAATGTCAATATTTTTACCTTCATGACCATTACCCATTGGCCTATCTCGCAGCCCTGACCTTTCCCCTTTCCCTTTTTATTACCAACTAAGATTATTCTGATCTGACACATTTTATAACAAAGTAAGGACCTTATAATACCCACCTCTTCAATGAATTAAGAGGTAATTTCATATAGAATTTTATCATATTCATCTTTTTGCTATTTTTGATCAAATTCAAAGCAAAATATAATTCACTATGCGATTTTTCCCCCTGGTATTAGCGTTTTCAATGATGAGTATTCAATTGGCAAAAGCTGAAGGAACTCATGAAGTGGCCCCAAACGGAGCTATTGTGGTCAATGGCAATAATACCACCGATATAGCGGCTCTTCACATCAACCATGATGCGTATAATAATTTTGCCTCCTACACTAACCCGGACCCGCATAGCCGATTGTATATCCATATCATCGACCCCACAAAGGAGTGCCTTTACCTGGGATTCAGCTTTGGACATCCTAACCAGACGACCCCCAATCCAACGCATGTCAGCTATGAGTATAGGATAAAAGATCCAAATGGGAATATCGTCTTCGGGCCGGTCACCATTAATCCGGGTGATGAAAATATATTGGATTGGTCAAGTGCATTTACGGGTCCATCTCAATTGCATGGAGCGGGAGGCTACGCTGGAATTTTCGTGGCGTCATCCGATCTCAATTCTCAAGGCTGGACAGGAGCAGGTGATTATTATATTGAATTTCAAAATGAGGGTGCCACAGATTTTCTTATTGATTTCTGGGATATTTCTGTAGCCGATTGTAGTGCGATACCTGCGGCAGAAAAGAAGGGAAGGATCTGGTCCTACAACTGGTCCATTTTCGCCATCAATGACTTTGGTTTTCCCAACAGGCCGTTTGATGGTGCATTTTATGTTTGTGCTCCTGATCCGGATGATGTTAATGCTGCATTCATTACTAAAATTGATTTCAATGGTGCCGGTTTCCGCCCTGCAGCTTTCAATGTGGCGTTCAATAGTTTTGGAACTCAGAATACAGGCGATGTAAGTGAAGACCGAAAGAGTGTTGAAAACATGAATACAACACAATCCGAATATTCTATTTTTCTAAATGATCCTGTTGAATCATGCAAAACAGCAATTGTCGGTGAAATAAATCTCCTTGGTGTCAGTCGTTGTAATGCCGATGAATATTGTATAAAATTTACAACGACAAAAGTCGGACAGATCGATCTGCTTTTAGATTTTGACGGTCCGGATAGTATGTATACACCAGGCACAAAAGATGTTATCATTTCCCATACCGTGACTGAAGATGAAGTTGGCATACCGACCTGTATTGATTGGAATGGTTTAGATGGTCTTGGAAATTCTGTGATTGAAAATAGTTCGTCTACGATACCTGTCATCATCTCATATGCACAGGGTATCTATCATTTTCCGATCTATGATGCAGAATTAATGACACAGGGATTTATGATCTCAGCTGTACGTCCTCCTGCAAGCATTCCACTGCTTCATTATGATGATTCGAATATTACACAACCTTCCGGCAGTGGTGAACCACAAGTGCAGATAACCGGTTGTGTCAATCCATGTCACCGATGGACAAATTATAATGCAGGCATCAATGTAGGTTTTGGTAATCTGAATACAATTAATTCCTGGTGGTTTTCACAACGCCTCATCAGGCAGGATGTATTTTTACTACCGGCTTATTATACATGTGGCATTGAAGGCCCGACACATCTGTGTCAGGGTGGAACATCAGGCCTAACATCAAAGCCTGAAGTTATTCCCGCCAATGCACCTGGTGGCGAAATCATCAGCACGACATGGGTGGGACCAGGCATCGTCGGATCAAATACAGGTAATGAAATTACAATCAATGCTGGTGGCACGTATAGCACCGTTATAAAATGGTTGTCCGGATTTGGGGATACATGTCAGACTTCATGTGAATATCTCGTCACTACGGATCCACTTCTCACGTCTTCAATTGATACATTGATCCTATTTGGACAGACAGTGCATATCAATGGTGAAACCTATACTGAGTCTGGTGAGTACGTACAGGAATTAACATCATCCAAAGGTTGCGATAGCATACTGACGATTA
>JBATMM010000489.1:0-13401 GCA_049289835.1 Saprospiraceae bacterium
ATCGAAAATCGAAAATCGAAAATCGAAAATCGAAAATCGAAAATCGAAAATCGAAAATCGAAAATCGAAAATCGAATGCTTCGACTCGCTAATCTCATCCATGTGCTGCAGCTCAGCAACCATCGAAAATTCTCATCACACTGTCATGATATCTTTCTCCTTGGATGCGATCAGGTGGTCGACAGTTTCAGAATGTTGATGTAGTAATTTATCAACTTCTGCTTCTTTTCTTTTTCCAAGATCCTCAGGGAATCCATCTTTCATTGACTTTTTGATAAAATCAATCACTTTGTGACGTGCGTGGCGTAAGGCTACTTTAGCTTCTTCGCCCATATTCTTTGCCTGCTTGGCCAGATCACGGCGTCTTTCTTCTGTCAGTGGCGGTATAGACAAGCGGATGATCTCACCATCATTCATAGGTGTGATACCCATGTTGGCTGCAAAAATGGATTGTTCAATTTTCGATAGCATTGATTTTTCCCAAGGTTGAATGGTGATGGTACGCGCATCGGCTATACCAATATTTGCAACCTGGGAAAGGGGAGTATTACTGCCGTAATAATCTACCAACAGTCCATCCAGAAGTCCTGTGGATGCCTTTCCTGTGCGGATTTTTGTCAGTTCTTTTTTCAAATGGTCGATAGCCAGATCCATCTGGGCTGCCCCCTGGGCTTGTATGCTGTCTATGGTATCACTCATGATATACAGATTGATTGAGATTTGGAAATTTGTGATTGTAATCCGGTTGGATTATCGCCTGCCAAGATACGAAAGGATAAAATACACAAGCATGGCTACCGAAGCAAGTGCTGCTACGAGGTAAGTCAATGCGGCCCATTTCAACGAGTCCTTGGCATAATCATATTCAGTTCCTCGTGTCATACCTGTATCATCTAACCATACCAAAGCTCTTCGACTGGCATCAAACTCAACTGGTAAAGTAATGAGACTAAACAAAGTAGTCACCACCATAGCCAGAATGACGATCAAAAGCAACTGAGGAAAACTTCCCATGAACATCATCGCCGCAAGAAATCCCCATTGTTGCACGACAGCAGAAACTTTAACTACAGGTACGATTGCATTTCGAAGAGCCAGCATGCTATACCCGGTATCATGCTGCACCACGTGACCACACTCATGTGCAGCTACCGAAGCAGCCGCTATCGATCTTCCGTTGTATACATCAGGACTAAGATTGACAGTTTTCGTTGATGGATTGTAATGATCACTCAGAAAACCTTCACCCTGTAAGATTTTGACATCGTGTATGCCATAATGATCAAGCATAGCAGCAGCTACTTGCTGTCCTGTCATCCCATTATTTAAAGGAATCAATCCATACTTTCGAAATTTGGATTTCATCTGGTTTTGGACCAGGAATCCGACAAGAGCAATGGCTCCGACTAAAAGCAAATAAGAAATATTCATATTTTTTTATTTCGTTTTCAACCCCGCCGTTTACTTCAGCGGTTTATATCAAACATGTAAATGCAAATTTGGCCGTACAGGTTTCATGTTTTAACATAAATGAATCTTAATTTATTCTTTAACCTTGATCCATTCAAAACCGGTATAAGGAACTAAAATTTTTGGCAATTTTATCCCATCCTCAGTCTGATTGTTTTCCAGTAAAGCGACTAAAATTCTCGGCAATGCTAGTGCACTCCCATTGAGTGTATGTACCAATTGGATTTTCCCTTTATCATCCCTGTATCTCATTTTCATACGATTGGACTGATAGGTCTCAAAATTGGAAACAGAGCTTACTTCAAGCCATTTCTGCTGACCTGCTGCCCAGACCTCAAAATCATAGGTAAGGGCGGAGGTAAAGCCCATGTCGCCACCACATAATCTAAGTATCCGATATGGAAGTTCGAGGCTATCCATCAGTTGGGCAACATGATCTATCATCCCCTGAAGGGCTTCATAGGAGGTTGATGGATGCCCGATCTGCACGATTTCAACCTTATCAAACTGATGGACCCTATTGATCCCTTTTACATCGGAGCCATATGATCCGGCTTCTCTACGGAAGCAAGGGGTATATCCTGTGAGTTTAACAGGGAGGCTGGCTTCGGGAATTATTTGGTTGCGGTACATATTGGTCACCGGTACCTCTGCCGTAGGAATAAGGTAAAGATCATCCCTCTCTACATAATACATCTGAGCCTCTTTATCAGGTAGTTGACCTGTACCATAAGCGGTTTCAGCATTGACCAGGATCGGAGGCAGGATCTCTTCATAGCCGGCTTCCCTGGCCTGCTCGAGGAAATAATTGATTAATGCCCTTTGGAGACGGGCACCAAAACCACGGTACAAAGGAAAACCACTACCGGTGATGGATACCCCCAGCTTAAAATCAATCAGGTTATATTTTTCTGCCAGATCCCAATGGGGCATTGAGCCCTGGGGGAGATCCGGTAGTTTTTCAGTGGATTGCCTGTATACCAGGTTGTCTTCTGGTGTCTTGCCTTCAGGTACACTTGTATGAGGCACGTTCGGAAGGGTGACGAGAATCGCGTCCAGATCAGATTTGATCAATTGCAGGCGCTTTTCCAAAGAATCGGCATTGTCTTTTATTCCCTGCACCTTGGCTTTGAGCTGGTTTGCTTCAGCGCCTTTTCCCTGTTTGAACAGGTTACCGATCTCATCAGACAGGGTATTACGCTCATTTAATAAGCTATCTAGCTGAGTCTGAACCTCTTTGCGGTCATCGTCAAGCTTAATCGCCTGATCAACAAGGGCTAACCTTTCCGGGCTGAGACCCCTTTTGCGGAAGCCTTCCAGGACTCTTTCCTTCTGATCACGTAAAATTTGCATTTCTAACATAAGAGACAACTTTTTAAGGTTATTAGCCGTTTATGACCTGTAGTAACCACTGAAACTTTCACCAAAGGTAATTCCGCATATTTAAAAAAGAGTTGTTACCTTGGTGGCGTTTTACACACCTACATTACACGGTCTGATTATCCTTCAGATTCTCCCTTTCTAGATAAATATTGAGTTTGTGGTTGAGAGAAGCGAAATGATACCGAGTTTGAATAATTCTTAGTGAATCCAATTTTTATTTCTAATCATTATCTGATTATATCATGTACGATATTTTGCAGTTGAACGACATGCTCGTTCCTGAGCTTCGGGAGCTTGCAGAAAGCCTCCGCGTCGACGGTTTTAAAAAACTAAACAAACAAGAGCTAGTCTATACCATCCTTGATCACCAGGCACTTGCAGGTGAAAAAAAGAAAGCGTCTAAAAATGGCGCAAATGATGCTGACCTTCCTGACGAAGTCCCTGTTTCATCCGACAATATGCGTGTCGATAAAAGACAACCCGGCGCTATTAAGAAAAGACCCCGTAAAGCAGTAAACGAATCAGACACGGATTCAGATTCTGACTCAGAACCTACAGCAGAACAACCTGAAGAAACTGTGAGAGAAGAAAAGGTAATAAAAACACCTGTTCCCCCGGTAGACCGTAATCAACAAAATCGACGCCCTGATCAACCTCGCAGACCAGAACATCGCGACAACAGGAGCGGACTGCAAGGCCCAAGAGAACCAAGAATTCCACATGAACCGCGCGAACCTCGTGAACAGCGTGATCATAACAGAGCTCCGTTGGAAGCGCGCGAACAAAGAGAACCACGTATTCCAAACGAACCTCGGGAACCTCGTGTTCCGCTTGAACCTCGAGAACAACGCGAACCACGAATTCAAAATGAGCCACGTGAACCTCGTGTTCAAAATGAACCCCGGGAACAACGCGAACCCCGAGTACAAAATGAGCCCCGTGAACCACGAATTCAAAATGAACCACGCGAAAATCGCTCTCAGGATGAAGCAAGACAACCTATTGAAAGAGGTAATCAAGCCCAGCCTGTAGATAATCGGAATCAACCACAACAACGTGATCTACATCGCGAAGCACGAGAGCGTTTCAATGTAGAAGTAGATGGTATCATCGAAGGCGAAGGTGTACTTGAAATGATGTCGGATGGATACGGATTTTTACGTTCTTCAGATTACAATTACCTGTCATCTCCGGATGATATCTATGTATCACCATCGCAGATAAAATTATTCGGATTAAATACGGGTGATACAGTCAAAGGAGCGATACGTCCTCCGAAAGAAGGAGAAAAATATTTTGCATTGTTGCGTGTTAGCACTGTCAATGGTAAGACGCCTGATGAAGTCAGAGACCGTGTTCCATTTGATTACCTGACACCTCTTTTCCCAACAGAGAAATTCAATCTGTTGACGCATCCGGGAGGTAAAGATTATGGTAACCGGATGATTGATCTTTTTACACCGCTGGGTAAAGGTCAGCGTGGATTGATTGTCGCACAACCTAAAACAGGAAAGACATTCCTTTTAAAAGATATTGCCAATGCCATAGCTGCCAATCACCCTGAAGTATTCCTCATCGTTCTCCTGATTGATGAGCGCCCTGAAGAGGTGACGGATATGCGACGTAGCGTAAGAGCTGAAGTAGTCTCTTCTACTTTTGATGAGCCTGCTGAAAATCATGTACGTGTTGCAAATATTATTCTTGAAAAAGCAAAACGTCTTGTGGAATGCGGACATGATGTTGTCATTCTTCTTGATTCCATTACTCGTTTAGCACGGGCATACAATACTGTAGCTCCATCAAGTGGCAAGGTGCTCTCAGGTGGCGTTGAAGCCAATGCATTGCATAAGCCAAAACAATTCTTTGGTGCCGCCAGAAATATTGAACATGGTGGTTCGTTGACTGTCCTGGCTACGGCATTGATTGATACCGGTTCGAAAATGGACGGTGTCATCTTTGAAGAATTCAAGGGAACAGGAAACATGGAACTCCAGCTTGACCGTACATTGGCCAACAAGCGGATGTATCCCTCAATCGATCTTACGAAATCAAGTACTCGTCGTGAGGAATTGCTTCTTGATGATGCGATCCTGCAGCGAATGTTTGTATTGCGTAATTATCTCGCAGATATGAAACCAGACGAAGCGATGGAATTCCTGCGCAAGCATATGATCAATACGAAAACGAATGAGGAATTCCTCATTTCGATGAATGGTTAAGATACGGGCTTACCCCCTACCCCCTGAAAGGGGGAATTGAATTTCAAAGCAATTCCCCCTTTCAGGGGGCAGGGGGTAAAATTCCAAAAAATTGAATACATTTGTGCCCGCTTTTAAACGAGCGATTGCCATCATAAACAGGTATAACAGCGATGAAAAGAACATTTCAACCATCCCGCAGGAAAAGAGTCAACAAACATGGGTTCCGTAGCCGTATGAGTTCTGTCGGCGGACGAAAGGTTATAAATGCTCGTCGTGCCAGGGGACGTCACAAACTGACTGTCTCTGATCAAATGAGGGTCAAATAGACCCTGAGAAGGATTCCCACCGGTCGGGACCCGTCAGCATTTGATTTTTCCAATATATAAATCGCTGGTTTCAAATTTTTTACATTTCTTTTGAGTAGAAATGAAACGGTTCACGTTGTCTAAACAGGAGAGGCTTTCTTCAAGGAAGGAGATTGAGATTCTCTTTGCTGAGGGGCATAGTCTTACGAAATATCCTGTCAGGCTGGTATGGAGAGAAACCACCAGCCCACCTCCGGGGGAAGTGCCAATCAGGATGATGTTTTCAGTCTCCAAGAAAAAATTTCCAAAAGCTGTAGATCGTAACCGGGCTAAGCGGTTGATGCGGGAAGGGTATCGTCTTCTGAAGCCTGATGTATTTTCGACTATACCTGGCCAAAAAAGTTATCACCTGGGATTGATCTATACAGGGAGTGAATTGTTGGACTTTGTCACTATACAAAAGAGCATCTCTATTGCGTTAGAGCGGTGGATGCAAAAATGTCAACAGGAAACAAGATGAAAAGTGCCAGTCTCATTACTCTCTTTCTCATCTCTTTTCTGACGTTCTCTTCAGCACAGAAATTTCTTTTGTTAGAAAGATCCGGCACACCTCGTACGAAACGCTTCACCATCTATGATGAAATCACTTTTCAACTTAAGGACGATAATAAAGGTTGGTACACACGTCAGATCCTTGACCTGAATGCCGATGCTCAATTATTATTACTGGGTGATACCTGGATTCCGATTGCTGATATCACCAGGCTCCGGATGTCAAATCAGCGATTGTTAGCCACCATCGTCGGAGGAGCGTTGCAGGGTGGCGGAGTCTCGATGATATTGGGTGATCTCTGGTACACCATAAGGGGTAATCCGGAGTTTACCCAGGGCGGAATGGAATTTGGCCTGCTCAATATAGCTGTTGGTACAGGCATAAGATTGTTGCTTGGACCGATTAAGTATAAGCTTGGAAAAAAAACAAGGCTGCGGGTGATTGATGTGACGTATGGAACGATTAAAACGTGAGTAGTGAGTAGTGAGATTTGAGATTTGAGATTTGAGATTTGAGATTTGAGATTTTTTTGGAAGGTTAAAATTAATTTGTCTTCTTCATTTGTTAACCTTGAATTGATCAGGGAAATTTTTATTTAATTAATTGAACCCTTCAATTGATACATTAAGATTCTTTCTAATTTATTATTTTTATCATTAATATCCCAATCTGCCTGGTTGAGTTTCCAACTATTGAAAAATCAATGCAAAATGAAAACGACTATTCTATTTTTCAAAAACCGTCAATTATTGTTTCTGATAGCGATCACTTCGATATCACTTTCAATGCTAAGCTGTGCCAAGCACGCTGACAATGTAGCACAAGAACCTGTAGATACTATGAAAACCGTGCCTGAAGAAACGATCTGGCATGTAAAAGCATTTCTCCCGGAAGGAAAATTGCTTGATGTAAAAGCACTTGACAAAGAAGGTAAAATCTATGATGTCAAGGCCATTCAAAGAGATGGCAATCTTCATATGCTGGACATCAAAGCGTTAGTCGGAGATAAACAGCTTCCTGTTAAAATGCTGGTCAGTGATGATAAGTACACACCCGTGAAAGCCATTGGTGAAGACGGTACTATCTATGACATCAAAGCCCTGACTCCTGAAGGAGATAAGCTTGATGTAAAAGGGATAAATCGAACAGGTAATATCATACAGATAAAAGCTATCAGTAAAACAGGGGAATTCTATGGCATAAAAGCACTGTCTCAAAAAGGCCAGCTCTATGATGTAAAAGGAATTAAGGTTTCTTCAAACCGTATTGAGACAAAAGTGAGCGGAGTGGATGTGTATGCTCATATCAAAGCACTTCCCCAAATCGGCGAGGACAGCTCAGATACGATTTGGCATGTCAAAGCTATTCACCCCGATGGAAAAATCCTGGATGTAAAAGCATTGGATAAAGATGGGAAAATATACGATGTGAAAGCTATCGTGACTGATGGCGAGCTCCATCTGATGGACATCAAAGCATTTATAGGTGGAAAAACATTGCCGGTAAAGATGTTGGTCAGTGATGATAAATATCTGCCCGTGAAGGCTATAGGCGATGATGGTACGATCTATGATATTAAAGCCCTGACCGCAGATGGTGAAAAACTGGATGTGAAAGGAATCAATCCATCAGGTAGTATTATTCAAATCAAAGCGATTGCTAAGGATGGAAGTTTTTATGGCGTAAAAGCAATTTCGCCTCACGGTAATCTTCACGATGTGAAAGGTGTGAAGTTTACAGACGATCAAACCGAGATGACTTTGAATGGTGTAAAAGTCTATGCGCATATCAAGGCTTTACCCGTAGTGATTGATAACCAATGAAAAAAGATTATTCGTTTTTGATATTCACGAAGTAGCCTTTCTTATGCATGGATTAATTTGAGGAAAAATTCTGTTTGGCAGAAAAAGAAATTGGGCTAACTATTTTTTAAGCTTATCCACAAATCCCTGCATGTCCTGGATATTGTAATAGTATTTTCCGTTAGCTCTTACAACGGGCATTGTGACGCTTCCTCCTGTAAAACCTGAATTTCGCAATCCGGCCCACATGCTATTGATTTCGGGAGAGTCGGAGGCTGTGCTGTATTCTTCAAAAGAAATACCCTTCGATGTAAGTTGTTTTTTAACGAAGGCGCAACGACTGCAACCTGGTTTGGAATAAAGAATAATATCTGCTTTGGATAATTCGGGAGACGGAGGAGCAGGCGATGGTGTTATAGTTGTTGTTGTCGTGGTTGTAGTCGTTGGAGAAGTCGCTTCCCTGGTTTGTGTCGCTGATGGAGTTGATGAAGGAGATGCTTTGGTTGGACTTATGCCGGCATTTGGTGTTGGTTTTCCGGTGGATTGAGCGATCGTCACATCATAACTGTATTCCCAGCTTTCTCCGGGTTTGGGAGTCAGATTAGCCATTTCTTTCATGAAACCGGGAGCGATAGCTGTTTCGACTTTGGAAGAAGGCATCACGTCCATTCCTTTTGAGGTAATGTTGAGTTCAACCGAATATTCGACTTTGCCGGTATTACGTGCCATGACGATCACTTTACTGCCTTCTTTTTTTTCAAAGATTTCGACATCCTGCTTTTGCGTAAATCCTGTACTTCCGATCAGCAGAAGGGTGAAAATGGAGAGTATCGCTTTCATAGATGAGTAATTAGCATAAAAATAATGAAACGATAACGTCCCGAAGTCATGAATTGATACCGAAAGGCTGTTAAAGAGAAGCTAAAAAGTAAAAACATTTCCGGAGTGTGCATAACCTATTGGGGCCGTTGACAATCAGCAGGTTAAAACAGTGTGCCACACTGTTTGGGTAAGGCATTATATGCTTGCACGAGGTAAAGGAGATATCTGAATAGACATTAATCAAATGATTAAATTATTTGTTTAAATCAAAATTTTGATTTTATCTTTGTGACATTAAGTTCTATTAGTGCATGAAAAGCAAAGAGTCCAAAACCGCAATTGATTCGACCACTGAGGAAAAAATCAGAATTGCTGCCCGTAAGGTTTTTACCCAAAAGGGATATGGAGCTGCACGCACGAGAGATATAGCACAGGAAGCAGGTATCAATATCGCTTTACTCAATTATTATTTCCGTAGCAAAGAGAAATTGTTTGAGATCATCATGCTTGAAAGTATGCAAGGGTTCATTCAATCCATTTCCGGGATATTAAATGATGAACAAACATCGCTGCAGGAAAAGATTCAAATCCTGGTCAGCAACTATATCGATATGCTCACCATTCAACCCAACCTGCCACTATTCGTGCTGAGTGAATTACGATCCAATCCACAAGAGTTGATTCTGAAATTGAATTTTAAAGAGAAACTGATCCACTCACATTTCTTCGTACAACTTCAACAAGCTATTCAGGAAGGAAAAATTCCTCCCTTTCATCCAATACATTTTATAATGAATATCATGGGGATGATCATTTTCCCTTTTGTAGGAAGCCCTATTCTCAAAAATATAGGTGATTTGGAAGAGAAGACTTTTAATGAGTTAATGCAACAACGGAAAATACTTATTCCGAAATGGATTGAGGCGATGATGAATGTGAAATAATAAATCGTGATCATAAATTAATTACATAAATGAATACTTTCCAATGAAAAGGGTAATTAATAAAATCTCTGGCAACCTTACCTGGCACTCCATTATTTGCATATTCGTTATGGGGGTTACTGATTTATCCGCTCAGGAATTAAAATCAATTACACTAGAGGAGTGTTATACCCTGGCCGAAAAGAATTATCCATTAATTATTCAAAAGGATTTACTTACTAAAATAACGGAATATATTCTTGATAATACCGGCAAAGGGAATCTCCCCCAAATCAGTTTTAATGGCCAGGTCACATATCAATCTGAAGTAACTCAGATTCCAATTGATATACCCGGTATGGAAATTTCTTCATTAAGTAAAGATCAGTACAAAGCCTATGTTGATATTTCGCAACCTCTGACAGAAGGGAGATTCATAAATCAACAAAAACAACTGATCGAAGTAAAAACAAGCATTGAACAACAAAAACTGGAAGTGGATATTTACCAATTAAAAGACAGAGTCAACCAGGTTTACTTCGGAATTCTGCTTCTAAGACAACAAATCAAACAGGTCGAATTATTAAAAAAAGATATTCAATCGGGACTCACGAAAACGAATGTTGCCATTGCTAATGGTATCGCTTTGAAAAGTAGTGCAGATATACTCAAGGCCGAATTATTAAAATCAGATCAACGAACCATTGAATTAAATGCAAGTCTTGAAGGATACATTCAAATGCTGACATTATTGATCAACCAACCCCTGGATGAAAACACTTTATTTCAGACTCCCCAGGCTCAGCCCATCATTAACAATATTGCCCGTCCTGAATTAAAATTATTTGAAGTTCAACAGGAAAGTCTTGACCTGCAGCGTGAAATGGTGACAACAAGGAAAATACCTAAAGTGAGTCTATTTCTACAAGGTGGTTATGGTAAACCTGGTTTCAATTTTTTGAAAAATAAATTTGACTTCTATTATATCGGAGGTATCCGGTTCAATTGGTCTTTAGCCGGCCTTTATACATCCAGGAATGATCGCCAACTTTTTGACCTTAATAAATCGATGATCAGCGCTCAAAAGGAAACATTTCTTTATAACACCCAACTTTCTTTATCAAGGCAGGAAAGTGAAATCACGAAATATGATGATCTCGTTGATGTTGATCATCAGATCATCGCACTCTATGAAAGTATCCTGACGTCCTATTCTGCACAATTAGAAAACGGAACGATTACCACAAATGAATATCTCACACACCTCAATGCCATTGATGTGGCCAGGCAAAATCTTGTTCTGCACCAGGCTCAGCTTCTCATGGCACAATACAATTACAAGACAACCTCCGGGAATTAATCACCAAATCAGTCAGACAAAATGAATAAATACATCGTCCTCGCATTTGCAATAATGGTCGTACTTATTGCATGTAAAAAGACTAAAAAAGATTTTGATGCGTCCGGTTCATTTGAAGCTGAAGAAGTCATCATCTCAAGTGAGGCTAACGGGACGATCAGGCAGTTTGATGTCGAGGAAGGACAGAAATTAGTAGCAGGACAGGTGATCGGATACATAGACAGCACGCAGTTATTTCTCAGGAAAAAACAATTGGAATCACAGATCCAGGCACTGCTTGGAAAGAAGCCTGATATTTCAGCCCAGTTGGCTTCACTGCAGGAACAATTGAAAGCTACACAGAAGGAACAAAAAAGAATTTCTGATTTAGTAAAGGCAGATGCGGCAACACCAAAACAACTTGATGATGTAAATGCGCAGGTAAGTGTTTTGCAGAAACAAATTGCAGCCCAGCAATCGTCATTAGGAATATCCTCATCGGGGTTTACAAAAGAAGCACAACCGTTGAAGGTCCAGATCGAACAAATAAATGATCAACTGCTTAAATCAAAAATTATCAATCCTGTTGACGGCACAGTGATTTTGAAATATGCAAACGCCAATGAAATGGCTGCGCAGGGAAAACCACTTTATAAAATCGCGGATCTGTCTACTTTGATTTTCAGGGCGTACATCTCAGGTGACCAGCTGCCTCAAATCGTATTGAATCAAAATGTAAACGTGTTGACAGATGATGGACCTGATAAATACAGGGTATCGGACGGTACGATCACCTGGATCAGTGATAAAGCCGAATTCACTCCAAAAACAATTCAGACTAAAGATGAACGTGCTAATATGGTTTATGCCATTAAAATAAAGGTAAAGAATGACGGCTATCTCAAAATAGGAATGTATGGTGAATTAAAATTTGCGCAATGAGTGATATCTCGCTGCATAATATAACCAAGACATATGAGAAGGGTCATATCACGGCTGTTGAGAATGTCTCATTTGAGGTCAACAAAGGAGAACTATTTGGTTTGATAGGCCCCGATGGAGCCGGAAAAACAAGTATTCTTCGCATGCTGACTACACTTTTGTTGCCGGATGGTGGTCACGCCACAGTGAATGGGTTGGATATTGTAAAAGATTATAAATCTATCCGTAACATGATCGGCTATATGCCCGGTAAATTTTCGTTGTACCAGGATCTTACAGTTGAAGAGAACCTCAATTTTTTTGCCACACTGTTTAATACTTCCGTTGAAGAGAATTATGATTTGATCAAAGACATCTATAGCCAGATTGAGACATTTAAGAAAAGGAGAGCCGGAAAACTTTCAGGTGGAATGAAACAAAAACTTGCACTTTGTTGTGCGCTCATCCATAAACCTGTCATCTTATTTTTGGACGAACCCACTACAGGTGTTGATGCTGTGTCACGTAAAGAATTGTGGGAAATGCTTAAGAACCTAAAGAAGCAAAATATCACGATACTCGTTTCAACCCCTTATATGGATGAAGCAAATCTTTGTGATAAGATAGCACTCATTCAATCCGGTAAAATCCTCTTCGTGGACACACCTGCCAATATTGTCAATGCGTATGGAGAGAATCTCTATTCAATAAAATCAGGAGATCGTAAAAAACTTCTTGACGATCTCAGGCATGAGGGTAATATAAAAAGTTGTTTTTCATTCGGGGAAAAATTGCATTTCACTTTGTGGAAAGAAAACCATGATTCAATGGCGCAATTGGTCGGTGACATGAAAGAGAAAAAACATACTACAATTGAAATTGAAAAAATACAACCTACTATCGAAGATTGTTTTATCAAGCTGATGTCAGAAGAGAAAAATTAGACAGATCATGCCCTCACCCGTCATAGAAACAAACAAGCTCACCAAAAAATTTGGTGATTTTGTAGCTGTAGATGAAATCACCTTCGAAGTTCAACCGGGAGAGATATTTGGATTTCTTGGCGCTAATGGCGCCGGTAAAACTACAGCCATGCGCATGCTTTGTGGTCTTTCATTTCCTACTTCCGGTTCGGCTAATGTAGGAGGGTATGATGTATACAACGAGAATGAGTTAATCAAAAAACACATTGGGTATATGAGCCAAAAATTTTCGTTGTATGAAGATCTTACTATACTCGAAAATATCAGGTTCTATGGCGGCATTTATGGGTTGACGAATAAGCAAATAAAGGGCAAAAGTGAAGAGCTCATTTCTTTTTTGGAATTAAAAAATGAGGAAAAAAAACTAGTCAAAGGATTGCCCATTGGATGGAAACAAAAGTTGGCATTTGCGGTTGCCATCATTCACCAGCCTAAGATTGTGTTTTTGGATGAACCTACTGGTGGTGTCGATCCGGTGACCAGGAGACAATTTTGGGATCTTATTTATGATGCCTCATCGCGGGGTATTACGGTTTTCGTGACAACACATTATATGGATGAAGCAGAATATTGTGACCGGGTATCCATGATGGTCGATGGATCGATTAAAGCATTGGACTCTCCTTCAAATCTAAAGAAACAATATAAGACTTCTTCAATGGATGATGTTTTTTATCAATTGGCACGTGGAGCTAAACG
>JBATMM010000490.1:0-6004 GCA_049289835.1 Saprospiraceae bacterium
ATGGTTATATGAAATATCGAGAATCAAAGGGATTTGAAACTACTGATGATGCACAACTGGATACAGATATAAGTCCGGTTACATCAAGGGTATCCGGATATATAGCGAAGGTTTATTTTACAGAAAACCAGTCCGTAAAAATGGGGGACACACTTGTACTTCTTGATGATAGAGATCTCATGATCAAAGTTGAACAAGCTGAAGCTGCTCTATTGAATGCTCAGGCTGGTCTCGGATCTACAAAGGCTAGTGCTTATTCAGTGGAAGAAGGAGGGACCACGAGTACATTTAAAATCGATGAACTCAAGGTTCGGCTTGAAAGTGCAGAGCGTGAACTTGACCGTTACAAAAAGATGTTGGCTGAAGGCTCAACTACGCAGCAGCAATTTGACAAGGTGAAAACTGACAAAGAATCACTGGACAAACAAATAGAAACGGCGATGCAATTTCAAAAAGAATCATCCTCTAAAACAGGTGCGGCAAATAAGCAGATATCAGTCGCCGAAAGCATCATCAAACAACGGCAAACAGATCTTAATTACTCCAGGCTGCAACTTTCATATGCTACCATTGTCGCTCCTTTTGACGGAATCGTTTCAAAAAAGAATGCATTGCCGGGCCAATTGATTCAGGCAGGACAGCCTTTATGTTCAGTCGTCAATGATAAAAATATATGGATCGTGGCCAACTTCAAAGAAACGCAGGTCAGTAAAATAAAAACCGGCATGAAGGTCGTCGTGAAGGTCGACGCATTTCCGAATAAAAAGATAACAGGCAAAGTTGCGTCATTTTCATCTGCGACAGGATCAAGATTTTCGCTTATACCTGCAGACAATGCATCAGGAAATTATGTAAAAGTGGTACAGCGAATCCCGGTTAAAATCGAATTGGATAAAGAGAATAATGTTCTCTCTGATTTGAAACCCGGAATGAGTGTATATGTTAAAGTTGTCCTGGGAGAATCTACACTATCTGATAAAACTGAGCCGTTGGAAAAATCATCCACAGAAGGAGCCAGCCGATAAATCATTGATTGTGTATTTTTTTATTACCCGTAATTAACTCATGGCCAAAATAACACTTGAAAAGTGGATCGTGATCATCACTGTTGTCACAGCGTCATTATTGCAACTCATCGATATGTCAATTGTGAATGTCACGCTGACACAAATGATGGGCAATCTCGGTGCAACACTTGGTGATATCAGTTGGGTGGTGACAGGATATGCAGCTGCGAATGTGATCATGATCACGATGTCGGGCTGGCTGAGTGCAAAGTTTGGACGTAAAAATTATTTTACGGCTTCAATTATATTATTTACAGTTGCTTCCATTTTTTGCGGAACGTCCACTACCATAACCCAACTTGTTATTTTTCGGATTATCCAGGGAATTGGAGGAGGAGGTTTGCTCTCTACAGCACAAGCTATCTTGATTGAGTCCTTTCCGAAAGAAGAGATCGGAATGGCAAATGCAATATTCGGCATGGGTGTGATCATCGGGCCATCGATTGGTCCTACATTAGGCGGTTACATCACGGATCATCTTTCATGGCACTGGGTATTTTTTGTGAATATCCCTATTGGTATTGCGGCGACGATACTTTCCATACTTTATATTAAAGAGTCAAAACATGTGACAAAAATTGGTAAGATGGATTGGCTTGCCTTGGTCTTGCTCGTGGTTTTTATTGGTGCCCTGCAAGTCATTCTTGAAAAAGGTGAAAGTGAAGATTGGTTTGATACGCCTTATATCACTGTTCTCACGATTGCTTCTGCATTGGCAGGCATTATTTTCGTCTGGCGACAACTGACAGTTGAGCATCCGATTCTAAAACTTAGTTTGCTCAGCAATCGACAATATGCGATTGGAAATTTCTTTTCTTTTATCCAGGGCATGGGATTGTTTGCGTCAGTTTTTATTATTCCCGTTTTTTGTCAATCGATGTTAGGGTTAACTTCAGAAGACACCGGATGGATACTTATGCCCGGTAGTCTTGCTGCGGGAGCTATGATGCCGGTAGTAGCCGTTCTTATGAAGAAGACTAAAATTTCACCTGTTTTTCTTGCAGGCCTCGGTTTTGCATTATTTGTTTTATTTGTTTGGAAACTTTCAAGTATGAGTCTGAACACAGGTGGACATAATTTCTTTTGGCCGTTGATCTTGCGAGGGGTTGGATTGGGATTAATTTTTATTCCATTGCTAACTATTACAATCAATCCTTTAAAGCCTAAGGACATACCTCAGGGAACCGCCATGTCAAATATGGTAAGACAGTTAGGAGGTTCCTTTGGCATTGCGATGGCCACTACGTATATCAGTACGCGGAGCGTATTTCATTATAGTCGACTCAGTGACAATATTTCAATGTACAATCCGCTCACGTATGAAAGGATACAGAGTTTTACAGGCTTCTTCATGTCGAAAGGAAAGGATATAAATTCAGCTCAATTATCTGCTATTGGATCAATAAAAGCGAGTGTTTACAAACAAGCGATGGTGCTAACCTATAATGATGTGTTTATGATTGTCGGTGTATTTTTTGCATTGTGTATTCCGATGTTACTATTGTTTAGAATAAAGAAGAAAACCATTGATGAAACTGAACGGCAGGTGGAGATGCACGTGGCTGAATGATCTTGTGATCGAGTGATCGAGTGATCTGAAGATTAGAGGATTAAAGATATTATTGTTTGTTGCTTATTGCCCATTGCTTATTGCCAATTGTTCATTGTTGCCCTTCTAATAATTAAAGCTCAGCCTTTTGCCTGACGGCTCGCCGACCACTACCCCATTCTCATACACAAGATTTCCATTGACCCACGTGCCTTCGATTTTTCCGGGTAAGGTTTTTCCTTCGAGTGGAGACCAGGCGCATTTGTACAGAATATTCTCCTTGGTTATAGATGTATCTTTTGTGGTGTCAAGAAGAACGATATCAGCATATGCGCCTTCATCAAGATATCCACGATCAGCTACACGGAAACATAAAGCCGGAGCATGACACATCTTTTCCACGATTTTCTCAAGACTAATATCACCATCACGCCAGTGTGAGAGCATCATCAGAAGTGAATGCTGAATGAGTGGAAGACCTGATGGGGCCTGTAGATAAGGTTCAGATTTTTCTTCCCAGGTATGAGGTGCATGGTCAGAAGCAATGATGTCAATACGATCATCCAATACTCCTTTCAGAATTGCTGAGCGATCTTCAGATGTTTTAATGGAAGGATTACATTTTATCTGGTTTCCCAATTCGATGTAATCCTGTTCGGAATAATACATGTGATGAACACATGCTTCTGATGTTATCCTTTTATCCTGAACATTTCCTTTGGTAAATAATTCTATTTCTTCTTTTGTCGTAATGTGTAAAATATGAAGACGTGTGTTGTGCCTTTTTGCTAATTCAATAGCAAGGCTTGAACTTTTATAACAAGCTTCCCGACTTCGAATCCAGGCATGAGCAGATGGAGGTATTTGATTTCCGTATCTCGATTTAGCTTCTTCAAGATTTGCATGCACGGTAGCTTCATCTTCACAATGTGTAGCAATGAGCGTGGGAGAAGACGAAAATATTTTTTCAAGAACGCTCATATTGTCCACGAGCATATTCCCAGTGCTGCTTCCCATAAAAATTTTCACTCCGCATACATTGGCAGGATTAGTTTTGAGGATCTCCTCCAGATTGTCGTTGCTTGTGCCCATGAAGAATGAATAATTGCCCCAGGCATTCGTAGAAGCAATCTTGTATTTATCTTCCAGGAGCTCCTGAGTCAATGCAGGAGGTCTGGTGTTGGGCATTTCCATGAATGATGTCACGCCGCCGGCAATTCCTGCCTTGGATTCTGAATAAATGTTGCCTTTATGGTCAAGACCGGGTTCCCGGAAATGAACTTGGTCATCAATGACGCCTGGCATCAAATGGCGACCATTCACTGAAACTTCAGTGACTTTGCCTTTCAACTGAATGCCAGGGTCAATTTGCTCGATCCTGTCATTTCTGACCCACAAATCCCCTTCTGTGATGATGCCGCGGTTGATGATGCGGGCTTCTTTGAAGACTATATCCTTCATAGCGTGTAAGATAAGGCAGAATGCGGTTCCTGAGCTGTAGCATAAGGCGGAACGAAAGAAGTCGAAGGATCGACGTGCCGGCACTCATCCTTGTGCTATGGTTCGACTGGCTTTCACTCAACCTTGGGCTACAGCTCACCAACCGCAGCTCAGCAACCGGCGGAAAAGAGGTCAAGAGCCACTGATCAAAAATATATAGTTTTGCGCTTCCAATTTTTAATCCAATGCACGTCATAAACCCATTTGCGAATACCGATACAATCATAGGCATATGTGGTGGAGGCCAGTTGGGGAAGATGCTTTGTGAAGCCGCATCTGTATGGGATTGGAAGACAGCTGTTTTAGATAAACATGCAGATGATCCTGCTTCTCAGATGGCTCATCGTTTTGTAGAGGGCGATTATACTAATTATGATGATGTACTTCGATTTGGTCTATCTGTTGACCTCATCACGATAGAGATTGAAAAGGTAAATCTAGAGGCCCTGCTTGAATTGGAAGCTATGGGTAAGATTGTTCATCCTTCTCCAAAAGCGCTGGCCATCATCCGGGATAAAGCAAAACAAAAACAGTTTTTTATTGACCAGGGTTTGCCGACCTCACCTCAATTACTTTTTGAATCTAAAACGGATATTCTTAAAGCAATAGGTAATGATGCTGTTCAATTTCCTTTTGTTCAAAAGCTACGTTCAGGTGGGTATGATGGAAGAGGTGTAGCTATCATAAAAACAAAAGCAGACCTTTTGCTTTTATTGGATGGCCCAAGTTTAATAGAACCATTCATTGAAATTGAAGCGGAGGTTGCTGTCATCGCTGCACGCAATTTAAACGGAGAGATAAAAACATTTCCACCTGTAGCCATGTCATTTCATCCCGAGGCAAACCTGGTGGAATATTTGTACTGTCCAAGTGGGCTTGGCCCCGCCCTTGAACTTGAAGCCACACAAATCGCACAAGCTGCGATTGAATCTCTTGACGTTTGTGGATTGCTTGCGGTTGAATTATTTCTGACTACGGATGGTGATTGGCTTATTAATGAAGTTGCACCACGTCCACATAATAGCGGACACCATACAATTGAATGTTGTAATGTCAGCCAGTTTCATCAACATCTTCTGGCGATATGTAATCTTCCTTTGATTGATCCGCAATTACATTTTCCTGCCGTGATGGTCAATATCCTGGGTGAAGATGGATTTGAAGGACCGCCAAAATATTTAGGTGTCGAACAGGCATTGAGAATGGGGAATGTGTATGTACATCTGTATGGAAAAAATATCACCAAGCCCTTTCGAAAAATGGGGCACGTCACTGTAGCAAACCGAAATATTAGCCGTGCGATAAAAACAGCTAATTTTATTAAAGATCAAATCAAAGTCATCTCATGAAAAATCCATTGGTCAGTATTGTGATGGGATCTGATTCTGATCTGCCAGTCATGAACGCTGCTGCAGAAATATTGACATTATTTAAAATTCCATTCGAACTTGATATTGTATCAGCGCATCGTACGCCTGAGAAAATGGTAGATTTTGCAAAGAATGCACACACCCGTGGAATCAAAGTGATCATTGCAGGTGCCGGCGGTGCCGCCCACTTACCCGGGATGATTGCGAGTCTTACTCCCCTTCCTGTCATTGGTGTTCCTGTAAAATCAGGTTCGAATACAACAGAAGGTTGGGATTCCCTTTTATCTATTCTTCAAATGCCAGGGGGTGTTCCTGTTGCAACTGTTGCGATTAATGGTGCGAAGAATGCAGGAATCCTGGCTGCACAGATTATTGGAACATGTGATGAGAAAATAATGAAGAAAGTGATGAAGTATAAGGAAGGATTATTAAAAGAAGTTGAACAAAAGTCCCGGAAAATTAAAAAATAAGGAAATGGGTTAAAAGGTAAATCGGTTAACCGGTTAACCGAGTTACCT
>JBATMM010000491.1:0-6733 GCA_049289835.1 Saprospiraceae bacterium
CGGGAACTAAGCTTTATCCTGGCGGAAATGAAGCGTCGGGGAATGAAATAATAGCTATCTTTCCGGTCTAAAAACAACTGAAACATGAAGTATTTATTTACCCTTTTTATGATGGCTTGTTTTGCTATGTCGGCACATGCACAGTGGTGGTTTGATGCCGGTATTAAAGGCGCATATGGCCCTACATTTATGTATGATCAAAAAGTATTTGATCATGGATCATACAAGCATAAAATAACTACAGGAACAGCTATCGGTGGTCGCTTAGGTTTCAATTATGGTTATCATGCCGGTTTATCTGTCGAGTATTCAAGTGCTACAGGAAAACAGGACTTTAATTTTAATTCAAAGGTCTTCAATAGTTTTAAATGGAAGCACAACGATTGGTCCGCCTTGTTTCGTTATTCCGGCAATGGAGCCTATATCGAGATCGGAGGTGAATACTCCAAGATCAAATCTGTTGAAAAGAAAAATGTAAATTCACCTACAGTTTTGGATGTCACTGAGAATTTCAGTAAGAACTATAAATCAGGAGTTTTCGGATTTGGATCTTATCTGATAGGAGGTGGAATTTTTACAGTTAATCTTGGGATCCGTTTGCATTGGGCCCTTGATGATATGGTAAACGAGCTGGGAAAACAAAATAATTACCCAATCGTTGATATCGGTGAAACACTAAGAAACCCTTCTAAAAAGACACTTGCCACAGCTGCACAGCTACAACTTGAAGCCAATTGTGCATTCGGTCGTTTTGCCAAGAGTGCATGCCATGATCGCTGGAGATTGTTATTGTTCCAATAATTCAGCAAAGAGCGAAGAGCAGAGGGCATAGAGCAAAAGGCAGTGTGGTCGCTTTATGAGCTAACATAAAAGAAAGTGTATCCTTTTAATTTAGGATGCACTTTCTTTTTTATTTGTATTTCAGAATACACTAAAAATTTTGGAGAGGAATTATGAAAAGCGATCGTGAACTGTTGATCACGACCTCATTGCTCTTTGCCCTATGCTCTTTGCTATTTAGTAGCCCCGTAGGGAATCGAACCCCAATCTCAGGTTCCGAAGACCTGCGTACTATCCGTTGTACGACGGAGCCAGTGGAGTAAAGATAGGATGATCTTTTGCTTAAAATTTAATAGGAAAGCTGAAAAGTGTCAAAATGAAAGTTTAAAATATACGTAAGTATTTAAAAAACTTTAATACGTTAAATCCTCAGCAGTTTATAATTATTGATTTACGGCAAAATTCAAAACTTTAAATCCCCATTATTTCATTACTCAGATATTCATTTGGTCAAGGCTCTATTAACAATTTATATTATATGTATCAAAGCCGAAATCAAACCTTATAGCCCCTAAAAGCATTATAATGTGTACCTTTGCCCCCTCTTTCGAGGGGCCTAATTAAAGATTATGAAACAATTAAACGAGAATATCCGGAATATCGCCATCATCGCTCACGTCGATCATGGGAAAACCACACTTGTAGACAAGATCCTTCAGGCTACGAAAGTATTCAAGGACCATCAGGAAACCGGAGAACTCATCATGGACTCCAATGACCTGGAGCGCGAACGTGGTATCACCATTTTCTCAAAAAATGCAGCCGTCAACTATAAAGGCGTCAGGATCAATGTCATTGACACTCCGGGTCACTCTGACTTCGGTGGCGAAGTAGAACGTGTATTGCGGATGGCAGATGGTGTCCTTTTATTGGTTGACGCATTCGAGGGACCGATGCCCCAGACAAGATTTGTTCTTCAAAAAGCACTTCAACTCAATCTCAAACCTATCGTTGTCATCAATAAGGTGGATAAACCAAATTGTCGCCCGATAGATATTCATAATGATGTATTTGATCTTTTCCATAGTCTTGATGCTACTGATGAACAATTGGACTTCAGTACATATTATGGCTCAGGAAAACATGGATGGTTCAATGACAGTCTCGAACAGTCAGCAGACATCACGCCTCTGCTTGATGGTATTTTAAAATTGGTTCCGCCTCCTGTTGCATACGAAGGAACACTTCAAATGCAAATCACTTCACTTGATTATTCTTCTTATCAGGGCCGTATTGCCATAGGCAAGGTCAATAGGGGAGCAATTCGTGAAAATCAACCCATATGTATTGTTCAGGCTGATGGCGTAATCAAGCGTAGCCGCGTCAAAGAACTTTACATCTTCGAAGGCATGGGCAAAAAGAAAGTCCAGGAAGTAAGTGCAGGAGATCTTTGCGCAGTAGTTGGTCTTGATGATTTCAGAATCGGTGAAACGATTGCTGATTATGATGCGCCCGAAGGTCTTCCATTCATAGCAGTTGACGAACCAACGATGAGTATGACGTTTGGTATCAACAATTCACCATTCTATGGAAAAGATGGAAAGTTTGTGACCTCAAGACACCTGCGTGATCGTTTGTGGAAGGAGACTGAAAAGAATCTTGCCATGAAAGTTGAAGAAACTGATAGTGCGGATAGCTTTCTTGTATTCGGACGTGGTATTCTTCACCTTGGTATCTTGATTGAAACGATGCGTCGTGAAGGATATGAACTGACGGTCGGTCAGCCACAGGTTATCGTCAAAATCATTGATGGTAAAAAATGTGAACCTTATGAAAACCTCGTGATTGATGTTCCAGGCGAATTTTCTTCTCGCGCGATTGATCTTGTTACCCGCCGTAAGGGTGAGTTACACGTGATGGAAGCTAAAGGTGATTACCAGCATCTTGAATTTGATATTCCTTCAAGAGGCCTCATCGGTTTGAGATCTACTATGCTGACACAGACTGCAGGTGAAGCCGTGATGAGTCATCGCTTTACTGAATACAAACCATGGAAAGGAAATATTCCTGCAAGAACAAATGGTGTTCTTCTCGCAAAAGATCCTGGTTCAACTACAGGTTATTCAATTGATAAACTTCAGGACAGAGGATTCTTCTTTGTGGATCCGGGAGAAGAAGTATACAAGGGCATGATCATCGGCGAAAACAATCGCCCCGGTGACATCGTCGTCAATATCACAGAAGGTAAGAAACTGACGAATATGCGTGCAAGCGGAAGTGATGCTGCAACGAACATAGCCCCAAAACGTCAGATGACACTTGAAGAGTGTATGGAATACATCCAACAAGATGAATGCATCGAAGTGACTCCTCTGATCATCCGTATGCGTAAAACATACCTTGATGAAGATCAGCGCAAGAAAATGCAGCGCGCCATTCAAACTGAACCGGTATAGGTTAATTATAATTTAGAAAGTAAAGACAAAGGGCAGGTTTCGATCTGCCCTTTTTATTTATCTCATCACCTTTTGGATGCCTGATAAAATGGATGCCAATTAAACGTACACATTATTCAGCGAAATCACTTTTAGATTTATACTTCCTTCCAAATTCAGAATTCAGCATTCTCCTTTTTAATTCCGGGCTCAAAATTCTATATTCCAGATTCTATTTGCCATTCATCATTCTTCATTTCACCTTTTACCAAATAAAAAAAGCTCCGCATTTCGTACAGAGCTTTGTTGTTGGCAAAAAAAAAGGATTTTTGGAAATTCGTTAATTCCGACCGGTCAATAATCCTGTATGACCAAGTCTACAATCCCATGATATAGTGTTTAATCTCTTCATATGGAGTTTTCAACGGAACGATTGTTTCTGTCAGATCCGTCGTGATAGTAGTTTTCTTTGTAGCAAAATAATAATTGCCTTCTCCTCTTTCTGCGATCACCACAAACGTTGTCTTAAATCCAAGAGGTGTTGATCCATAATGTTCACAGAACTGCATTTTAGCAGAATCTCCCGGCATGTATGTGATGCTTCGATAATCATCAAATACCATAAATACAGCTGTATTAGCATTTGTGAATCCTTCTGGAAGTTCTACACACACAGGTGTGCGCAGTTCCGCAGGTATTTGAAAATAAACATCAACATTTACCCAATCAATGCTATCACTGAATGTTTGATAACCAACTCCTGTAATCGGGTTTTGTAAGCTGTCGGCCTGAATAAACCATTCTGAATTTGTGACATTATCCCACTTCGTAGGGTCACCATCAGCCTGTAGCCACTGGTCACCTTCTCCATAGAATAATTCCATCCTTTCTCTTGGATCAGGATCATTGACCAGAATTCGGATCTTCTTTCCATGCGCCAATTTAACATGCGATGTACCGTTCAGGATTTCAATTTTTAATTCCACTCTTGATTCCAGTAAGGTGTTTTCAGAAATGGTAGGAATTCCTGCTGCCAGGATTTCGCCTTTCGTGTCAAGTACGGTGACCCGCACATCAAATGATCCGTTCGTACAAGGATATTGAGAGAGATCCACAAATCCTGCCGGAATCTGAATTACTACATCCTTGTCGATTTCAAAAGCTTTGAGTCCCGAACATGGAACAGAGACTGTATAGGTGATACTTCCTGAAATGTCCTCTTTCAACTTTAACTTCAAACGGGAAATATCACCTACCTCATCCTGCTTTTCGTTTGGAATGAACTGGTCGATGTCCTTGCCACACGACATCATCATGACCAATGCTCCCAAAACATAAAAAAACTTGCTCATTTCTCTGTTTTTACTTTTATAGACACGTTTCGTTCCCATAATGCTGCCTGTGTTTACCGGATTAATTAAAATGATAGCGAATTCCCAGATTAAGGCAGGCACTTGAGCGGTGCTCCTTAAGAGTATAACTATCCAATGTCACCGGTTTAATTCTGTATAGTAGTCTCGGCTCCACCAGAGCTGAGATATTGTCTGTCAATGGAAATAAGGCTCCAGCTCCCAGGTACAAACTCACGCCAAGATTATTCTTGTAAGCTTTCAGTTCGTCAGGTTCTCCCGGAGTGATATGTACCGGATTCAATGTAGGATCAAGTATCTGGCCCCTCACACTGCTTGTCAGGTTAAGTACTGGTCCCGCATTAATCATGAGTGTAGACCTTCCCATCGGAAGTTCATAGCTAAGTAAAAGGGGTATATCAAGATGGGTATAGCGATTATGAATTTTCTTTATAAGCTTTCCAAAGATGAGAACCCGATTAGTGTCTGCCCGAAGGAACGTACCATCAGCAGCAAAGAAGGAATCAATTTGGGTAGTACTTTGAGTGGCGCTGGCATCAGTATAATTGAATACGTCACCTATCTGCTCAAGTGATATGCCAAGACGCACAGCAAAGCCCTGTTGTAAATTCAGATTTATCCTTGCACCGGCACCCCAGACATATTTATTTTTCTCTGTCTGATTTCGAGCAGTAGCATAAGGAGAGGTAGCCCCTTCAGTGGCATCAAATTTCCTGGTTGCAAATCCCGGACCTCCAAACACATCAACTGATATGGCATTTTTCCCATTCTTTCCCCTGAACTTGTAACAGCTGGGATCAGGTTTGATTTTCGCCATTTTGAAGCTGGAAACTTCCGTGGTTAATGAAACAAAATCCAATACGTCAACACCGGCAACAACTTTTATATCCTTGCTGTAAGTATTTGGAGGTAGCGGATAATCTAAATTGACAGCAACAGATGAAACTCGGTTTGCAGTATTTGATTTCGGTCTGAAGGATTTTTGATGGGTAATTTTTTGTTTGGTTTTATCCTTTCGTGAAACTATTTCATTTTTGATTGCCTTTGATTCATTTGTTGAAGGTTCAGAGGTCAGATTTACAAATGAATTTTCAAATTCCGTTGTATACGTGTTATTTATTTTATCGATTGATTTATTTTCTGGAGGAGTAGACTGGATAAGAGACGTATGAGTTAATGCCACACCGATAGCTGATGCGCCAAGGAATAAAAATCCTGCCAGAGAAAGCCAAAGGAATGGGATCCTTCTTCTTTTTGCAGGCAGATTAGCTTCAACATTTTTCCATATATCCTCCTTTACCGGAAGGGTATGGTTGAAAAGTTTTTCTTTAAAATAATTTTGGTCTTTCATATTTCTACTTTTTGAGTAGGTACGAGTGATCGTTGTATATATTTTCTTGCTTTGGTCAATTGCGATCTTGAACTGCTTTCTTCTATGCCCAGCAATTCGGCGATCTCTTTGTGAGGATATCCTTCGATCACACTCAGGTTAAAAACAGTTTTGTATCCGTCTGGCAATTTATCAATGATCATCATGAGTTCATCTGCACTCATTTTATGTATTGCATCCGGTTCAACAGATTGCTCCGGCAATCCTTCAGCGATATAATCAATACGTAATCTCTTTTCTTTTTCAAGATATCGTATACAGGTGTTCACACAGACTCGTCTTACCCAGCCTTCAAAGGAGCCATCATTTCTGTACTGTACTAAATATTGAAACACTCTTATCAAACTATCCTGCAAAACGTCTTCTGCATTTATCGATCCTACATACCTTCTGCATATGGCCATCAACAAGGGCGCAAATCGCTCGTAGAGCAATCGTTGCGCTGTCCGGTCGTTAGCTTTACATCGTCTTATCAGTTCTTGCTCCTGCAAAAGCTCTGTCTTAAGTACTGTTATCTAATTGATACAATTCCGGCAGGATCGCTGCCTTTGGTTACAAAAATACTTTCATAATAGCTGATTATTGGATTTCGGCAGATATAAATCCGTCGTTAAGATGATATAATAGATTTACTCTGATCTATAATTCAATCAAACAAAAAATAAGTCAAACTAATTTTAGAACAGGATTTGGAGTGTTAAAACCTCCTATAATAATCAGAATATCAGATGATTAAGACCTAGTGGCACTACTAGTAG
>JBATMM010000492.1:0-2097 GCA_049289835.1 Saprospiraceae bacterium
GTGGGAAGTGCCAGAAAAATGATCAGAGCATCTTTAATTCCGTCGGTCAATGAAGAAGTGAAATGAAGGCGGTCCTGTTCGATATTACGTTCAAAAAGGACATCCAGTCCGGGTTCATAGATCGTGATTTTTCCGGCCTGTAGACTGGCGATCTTATCTGTGTTGATATCGATACAGGTGACGTCATTGCCTGTCTCGGCAAAGCAGGTGCCTGTGACTAATCCTACGTATCCTGTGCCGACGACTGCTATTTTCATAGGGGGGCAAAGATAGTGAGCGGAGGGCAAAGAGCGGAGGGCGGAGGGTTAGTCGGAATGCTACGGAGTTTAATTACACTCTGAGTCCGTTTTTCATATTGTGAAACAACATTCGATGTAAAATTATCTCCTTGGTATTACTGAACCCACAGCACCTAGAATAAATTGGGAATCCTAAGAAAGAAAGATTTTTTCTTGTGGTTTGGGTTGACATGTAATAAAACTAAGGGTGAACAGTAAGCGTGAACCCAGTTTTCAGTGTCAAGTTAGAAGGTGAATGAACCATTAAGGACGCCACAGTAGCATTGGCATTAACCATTGGATTGTTGGGTGGTGATGGATAAATATAAACAGTCGTGGTACTTGTTGGCACAACTCCACAGCTCCAGTTCGATCCTGTTGTCCAATTTGTATTAGTTCCGCCTTTCCAGATATTGGAGATACCGTCGCATTTGATTGTTTGTGTATGCGTCCATGAATGGATCCCGTCATCAACAACCCAATTATAGTTGGAGATTTCATCTCCATAACCAGGAAGTGGATTCATGTAATAGATGTTACTACCAGATATTCCATAACCTACAAGAAAGTGCCCTCCACCGGAATACCAACCCCACCGGAAGAGGAATGGATGGTTAGAAGCCGTTTCTACATGAATTTGTGCCGTAGTAATTGTGCTCCCCAGAGAATAGGTTGTAATATTTCCAAAATGGATCAGAATATCCTGCATGCTCCCGGGACAACCCCAGTTATAATTCCATTGATTACAACCCTGATTGGGATTTGTGCAGCAATTCACTGAACCATAATTATTTGGGTTGCAGGATGTGGAAACACTGCGGGTGTATTCTGCGATTTCACACTGCGAAAAACTATAATTATAATAGCCAAGTATGCATTTGGTGCACGCTGCCCAACACCAATTGGTTTGTTCCTGTATAACCTCAGGTATTGACATGATCTGCGCGCCAGAATAAGTATGAGCGTTAAGCAGAATCAAGCTAATGCATATTGATTTAATAAATGACGATTTCATTTTAATCCTGTTTATTGATTAAAATCTTTTGGTGTGCCATTTGTAGGAGCATATCCAAATCAATTAGTCGGTCTGCATCAACAGGTAGTTGAAAAGCCATGAACGCAGATGGCAATAGAAATGCTTTCATGTGGTCGGGATGCACGAGGGCAACTTCAGCCTCCAGTTGAAGCAAACGCAACAATATTTTATGCTTTTCACCCGAAAAGATTCTGTCGACATGATCAAGATTCCTGGCAAGATCAGAAGCACCAATGCTGACTGCCTGCCACTGCTCATTCATTTTGGCTACGGTAAGGAGACACCTGTATTCTCCGTTTATTTCTACAGGGATCCTGTATTCATTGGCAGGGATTATGTACTCCTGATAAGGTTCAATAATAGTTGCGTCATAAAACGATGCATTCAGCAAATAAACCTGATATGGCATGCCTAATGTAGTCTGGCTGAATTGCTGTCGATCATTGAATCCAAACTTTTCTTCTGATCCAGCTGGGATCTGTTGCAGATATGGTATCAGCCCTTCTTTTGCGGCAGCCATGATCTTATCGGTTTCCCCCTGTGCATTTACTCCAGTTATTAAAATAGAAAGTAAAATGAAGATTACCAGTCTCGGGTAGATGGCCCTAATAGTATAGCGGATCCTCATGTTAAAGGGGTTTTAAATATTCATCGTGAGAATTTCCACACACTCAACGCCTATAAAAATAGATAATTTATGTTGGATGCAGAAGTAAAGTAAATGCTCCAATACATTTTGATCTTGTTTGTACCTTAATTGAATTAGGAGATACCAGATTTCCC
>JBATMM010000493.1:0-2525 GCA_049289835.1 Saprospiraceae bacterium
GTAGAATACAATTGATTATCGCCCAGAATGTCACTGAAGATCATATTTATTCCACCAGCTAATCCTGTTCTTGATCCAATGCCTCCTGAATTGACACCCAAGCCTCCTCCTCCATCGATATAATCCAGTTTGAACTTTCCTTTGTAAGGAACATCTTTGAATGTTGCCGGATCAGTGGGATTTACTTTATCCAATTTTTCAATATTATTCATCACGAGCTGATGATTCTTATCCAACACTACCGGTAGTGTACCTGCCTCATAGCGTACATCTTCGGGACGCACCACAGTGTGTAAAAATGCCGCCTCTTTAGCTTCGTAGATATCATAACCGCTTTTAAAATAATGTGTGTAGGCAATCCTGTCATTTGATTTCGAAACGGATATCGCCGGAGAATATTGACTGATACCACTTATACCCGTTTTTAAATCCGTCATCTGAAGCAATTCACCATTCAGATTCGTGCGGTAAAGATTCCTGAAACCATCCCGGTCTGAAACGAAGTATACATTTCCGTTGGGATCATAACAAGGATTGAGACAATCGGCTCCCGGAAATATCTCATCATAATCAGTGATCGATTTATTGTCCACATCAATACGTGAGAGATGAAGATTCCAGCGACCATGTACTTTTTTCTGTTCGAATGTTTTGCGATCAGCACTGAAGACAAGAAATTTTCCATCAGGACTATAGTCTGGATATACTTCACTATATAAGTCATCCGTAAGCTGTCTTACTTTTTTTGATTTCAGATTGTAAATAAAGAGATCGGTCTGGCCTTCGATCATGCCGGAGAAAGCAATTTCTTTTCCATCAGGTGACCATGAAGGATGTGCTATGGCAGGGATACCCGGCATATTGATTTCATCCACTGTGGAACCGGAATCCGGATTCTTGATCACGAGAACATCTTCACCTTTCTTCACTCCTACAAAAGCAAATTGTTCGCTGTTAGGGGACCAGGTTCCTGAAGATTCGAATAAATTGAGATCATCGAGATTGCCACTATGAAGGAAGCTATTGACTTTGCGGATTATTTTTCCGGTACGCGCATCGGCGAGATACAGATCAGTGGAGAATAGATTTTTATCAGAAAGAAAAATGACATACTTACCATTAGGACTGATGACGGGTGATACATTGAGTCGTCCTGCATTTTCTTCAGAGATAATTTTTTTACCTACAGTGTTTTCTTTCATATCACCCAGTAGTGGTGTGTAATATGTCTTAAGCGACTCCGTAAATGCTGCTCCAAGATCAGACTGCGTGGTATTGAGTGTAATGGCAAGAGCTACATCAAGACCATACATGGCTGTATTCATAAACAATGGTGAGATCATGTCATCTCCATATGTACCACTGAAGAAAGCCCAGAATGCCTGTCCATACCGATAGGGAAAATATTTATAGCCTGAGAGCTTTTTGATATTAGGTACATCGTCATTGAGCACGGCATCGCGCATCCACATAGCCGTGTATGGGTCTATACGACCGAGAGATAAATATTCGGCCATCCCTTCGACCATCCATAGCGGAAGATTGGCGAGTGATTGAAGGCTGGTGCTGTCGCCTGAAATTATTTTGTGGTATTGAAATGAATGGACAAGCTCGTGGCCAAGCACATGTTGATTCTGCTGATTGATCATCGTGAACGGAAGGATCACACGATTTTTGAATCCCTCTGTGACACCTCCTGTGCCTATGCCGATATCTCCATAGATGGCATTCGTCTGCTGGAATTCTGCATGATTGTTGTAAAAAATAATGGGATTGTTGACATAGCTGTCATGGAAGACTGCACTATGCATCCCGTACCACATCTCTGCCCAATCGGCCATCTGATTGAGTGCTGTTTTATTTTTTACGTAAGAGTGAATGGCAAAATGTGGTGTCTCCAGCACATTAAATTCGAATGTTCTGTACCTGGGTTTGTTCTGGCCAAATAGCTGAGCATGGGTTGTCGACGGGATGATGAACAATCCGATCATGAGGGCGATCAAAAACAGACGTTCTTTCATAGAATTTGCTTTGTAGACTTTACGTAAGATATATTTTAACAAACAGAACAGGGTAAAGGGTTTAGTATGTCATTGATTTTATAGCACGTTAAATTAATCTTAACAGGTTGATAATGTTTGTTATCTGACAATTTTTGAGGCATTGGACATGCGACAGTGGCGCTGAAAGAAGAAAGATGCCGCTATTTCCGGTCACCGAAAATTTCCGTTTCTTTCCACTATGGGTAAAGAGCCACATTGGTCGGTGATCATCAATAATAAGACTTGCAGCGACAAGGAATGGGCGAGATGGAAAAGGCTACTTGATAAAAATCATATTTCATTTAGTGCCTTTAAGACGGATTCGATAGAGTTGCTTTCAGGCACACTTTCTAAATTATTGGAAGAAGGGAGGTTGCATTTTCTTTTTGCCGGGGGTGACGGTACGCTTCATCACGGAGGTAATCTTTTGATAAAATTAGCCGGAACCAAATCCAGGATGATCACTGTCGGAGTATTGCCCAG
>JBATMM010000494.1:0-14062 GCA_049289835.1 Saprospiraceae bacterium
TCGCTCACAGTCCATTTACGTTTTACGACTATTGGACAGGTACCTGTTGCCACATCTATGTAGGTTACCGCGGTGATCCCACAAGCATCTGATGTATTACCCAGATTGGGCGCAGCTTCAAATACGGCTTCAGTAGATGCAGATGTGGTGGCTGAATAAGCTGGTGTAGTTATAGCAGCAGTATTACAACCTATGATATTGCGTGTCACAGCACAAGTAGTAATTACGGGTGATGCATCTGCGGCCACAGTAAACGTGGATGAACACGTCAGGACAAGTGGAGCACAAGCACTTGTATAAGTAAATATTACAGTTTTCGTTCCTCCGCAACTTGAAGGTGCGCCGGTACTATTCGTTGTTAAAACTCCGTTGCATCCTCCACCGGCTTTAACTGAGGCCAGCCATGTCGCATATTTTGCATCAATAGCAGCTTGAGTTTGACAAGCTATTTCATTGGCCGGTGCAGGGCAAGTTAATTCTACAGCCAGGTAATCTTCCACCTCACCAC
Source organism: Saprospiraceae bacterium (assembly GCA_049289835.1). Classification (GTDB taxonomy): domain Bacteria; phylum Bacteroidota; class Bacteroidia; order Chitinophagales; family Saprospiraceae; genus Opimibacter. Next base: position 509 of record JBATMM010000494.1, read on the forward strand.
TTGATGCTGATCCAGTGGATCTTTCGTCCACTGCGGCAGTGCCGGCATTATCAAGTAAGATATTCTTTGTCAATCGGATTCTGAGATAATGACTTGTTGCCAGACCGCTGACAGTTACGTTTGACCAGGTCAATGTCTTTGACCCAATAAATCCAACCGCAAGAGTAGTAGTTGCAAATTCTCCTAAGGAGAATTGACCATCCCCATTGAGATCGATCCAGCCATATAGATTGGCCGTATTAAGTGTAGTATTGACGAGGTTTGAAACGGTAACAGAAATATTTTGAGGGCCTCCGGCAGAAAACGATGGAAGTGTAGTAATACCATCTTCATCATCCAATCCAGTGGCATCGTCACCATTTGCCTGGACAGTTGGAATTGGACCTCCTTCAGGATCTAACAGTGGCCCAATACGAAGATCCTGACAATCTAAAATATGAGAAGGTGCTCCGTAACTGGCTGGTGCATCACTGTAATCTCTCTCAATAATCGTATTGAATTCGATAGAAAGAATGATGTGGGAGTCATTAGTACCATTTGTTTTGGTTAGGTCAAAACCGCCGGCTACTAATACCGGAAGATGAGCTGCACTGTGCGTTGTGGTTCCTAAATAAACATCAGCATTATTAACCCAAAGGTGATTTGAACCTTTGGGTACACCTGTCTCTCCTAAATAATCGTTTTGATTTCCGCCCATATATGTTCCATATAAAAGCGTTGACAGGGAATTAGTAAATCCTGCAAAAAACATATCAATACCACCCTGCGTAGTGCCCTGATAGAAGGATTCACCATTGATATTCAATACAGGTAAACCTGCTCCGCCTACTGTTCCAAAAACTAAAAGAAAAACGGTTTGAACTCCTTCACAATCTGTTTCTGTTACTAACCTGATCCCATTACCAATATCTGCTGATGCAGTTCCATAAAAGGTAGCTCCATACGTTCCTGCACCACCTGCTTCACTCACCTTACCGACGACAACATCAGTAGAACCATTTTGTGTAATATCATAAACTCCTGATGCCGAAACCGGGAAACCTGCAGACGCAGAACCTGTCCAGAATAAAGTTGTTCCTACAATTTCAACATCGTTGATACGATCTGCACCTGCACCTCCTATTTCATCCAGGTAATTAAAAGCTGTTCCGTTGTTATTAATTACACCTAGTATACCATCAAGATCAACTCCTGTCGATCGTGCAGCTGCACTATTTACTTCCGTGAGCTGTCCTGTTCCATTCCCTGCGAAAGCAACGCGACCATCACCATAGAATTCGAGATCATTAAATTCGTCATTCCCAGCAGCCCCCACATATGTTCCCCAGCTAAGTACATTCAAACTCGTGAACTTTCCGATATACATATCAGTTCCTCCTCCAAATGAACCATCTGCCGCACCTACGCTTATATATGAAGTTGGCAATGCCGCATTGACAGTCATACCTGCATAAAATGAGTTGTCGTTGACAGCACGTATAGAGGTGACTCCTAATACCTCATCACCTGTACTTCCCAAATAAGTAGAATAATTAAGAGTTCCTAAATCTCGTGAGAAAACTGCCACAAAACCATCACCGACATTAAGGGTATTATCAAACGGAGTACCTGCCAAAGGAATAGCCACATTTGTAACACCTCCTATAAAAACCTGAGTTGATGAAAGACTCAATCCCTGAGCAAAGATCTCATTAGGGGATACGGCAGTTGACGGACCAAAAAGAGTAAGATCTACCAAGTCAGTTCCGGTATTATTAATCCGGTACACAACAGCTACCATCGGTAAAGGTGAAGAAGGTGCCCCGGTCAGTCCGTTTATTACATTTAAGTAACCGTCCGCATCATAAGGGGCAACGCCTGTAGGAAAATTCCGGTTTGTTCCACCAGCACAATATACCATACCATCAGCAGGATCAACTTCTATCGCGTACAGATAAGCATCGAAAGTAGAATTGTTGGCATCTAAAAATGTACCCCATGTCAAAGTGGGGTCAATGATCACAGGAAACCTCGGATCAATAGTGGATGTAGTTGTAAATTGAATAGTTTGCTGGTCGAGCTTATTGAAAGAAAATTTAACCGGCACTTTGCCTTCTGCAGTGACCTGGTATGATTCCGGAATATCAAATTTGACATTTGTAAAATGCAATCCGACATTCAGATTACCACCCTGATCGATGGAAAGATCATCCTGTCCTGAAAAGTGCATCTTCACTTTACTAAAATCTGAGCCGGGATCCATCAACCAGTCAAATTCCATTGCTCCATTGGAAGTACTGTAAAGACGAAGATCAATACCAGGGTATAGATCTTCAAGCGTTAATTCCTTCGATGCTTTCACACCATTGGCCCAATTTTTTGAATCCTCCCCTAAATAGTAATTATAATTTTCTCTAAAAGAATCACCCAGTTTAATTTTTGGGCTGAGATTTGCGCCATTCAGGTATAAAGAAAAAGTATGCGTCGCTGTGATTACCCTCGTTTGTTCATCCTCCGGAAAAGGAAGAGTTTCATCTTCTTCATTTTCATGGTGTTCCTCTGTGATGAGCGAATCTTTAATCGCCACAAATCTGATCCGTCCCTTCTCAATGTATACTGCTCCACTGGCATTTTCAAAATAATAAAGCACCTCTTTGTTGTCAATCTGCCCCTTGTTTTCCATGAATCGAATGGTCTGTGCGTTCTCCTTTAATGTACTTCGTACACGCGCATCCAGTTCTTTCATCTCTTTCGTTTTTTCCTCAGTCTGTCCAAAAGCAATATTTGAAGTGATCAGTCCGATCACCAATATCAAAAAGGATAGTTTTATAATTTGGAATGAGTAGCCCCTTAGGACAAGTTTGATTTTATCCATGATAAGATCATGGCGTAAAAGATGTATAGTATGATACGCGATCATAGAGGCCACAGCTATGGTGACCCCATATGATCGACAAAGCTTTTTGAGAAATCCTGACAGAAAGGGTAGAGAAACAGGGAGCAGGGATTCCGCAGTGACGGTGGTTTTTCTCATTTGTCGATATATGTAAAATGCTTTTTTAGTTGACCATGCCTATGACGTTTAGATCACAGGGCATAGGTGCAACAACCTTGCCAAAAAAACCTTCGGGTGAAAGCAATAAAGAGGTGAAAAGCAATAAGACTTCTGTCCATTAGAAGCCTTAATAATAGAGTCTAATATGAATTCTTTAGCTCTTTGGATGTGGTGCAATAACTAAAACGAAAGTAACGATCAATAGATCAATAAAGAAATATTAATACATATTTGTTTAACATATATTTTTTTGTTATTTGAAAAAAGGTTTAAATTTTATTTCTTTCAATGATTTTAAGTCCTTTATATATGACGATAGATTTCATTTGAATTTTTATCCGGGTCACTTTTTTTCATCGCTCCTGATGGAATTATAGGGTTGAAGCCCTTGATTTTATTGCATCGTATCTCCCTACCTATCAAATTCATACTCCACATACTCATGCTTTTGGTTTTTTTGATATTGATGACCTATTCATTCGTCTCGCCATTCATACGGGTATACCCTGAATAAATCAAATTTAAAATTCATGGTAAATATTCTCGCTAAATAGACGGAATAGGCTAGTTCAAATTGATGAATTTTTCAATAGAATTAACTTCGATGATATTGCTTTTCATTGGACAGGTATTCCATGCAAAAAGAGCATAAACAGTAAAATTCAATTATTGACCTTAATCACTGTTATCTTTGCGTTGTAACTGTATGTATGGAAAAAGCGGCATTGATCATTTTAGATGGTTGGGGGATTAACCCTGATCCGGCCATCAGCGCTATAGAAGCAGCTGATACTCCCTTCTTTGATTCACTCTGGGAGAAGTATCCTCACGCCACCCTGATCACCTATGGTGAGGATGTGGGTTTGCCTGATGGACAAATGGGCAACTCAGAAGTTGGTCACATCAATATCGGTGCAGGCAGAGTTGTGTATCAGGAATTAGCAAGGATCAATAAAGCAGTTCGGGAGGGTGAATTATATCAGAATCAGATTCTTCTGAAAGCACTCTCAGAAATTAAAGGACGACTTCATCTTATAGGCCTTGTATCCGATGGCGGAGTCCATTCACATATCAATCATTTGATAGGACTGGCGAAAGTATCCAAAAGTCAATTTAATGGACAGATCTACATACATGCCTTTACGGATGGTAGAGATGTTGATCCTAAAAGTGGTTTAGGATTTCTTCAGCAACTTAAATCAGAAATGGATCCTATTCATATTCCGATTGTAAGTGTAGTGGGCCGGTATTTCGCTATGGACAGGGATAAGCGTTGGGAAAGAATCAAGTTGGCTTATGATCTTTTAGTAAAGGGCATTGGATCACCTACATCAGATATTATTGATGCGATGCACAAGTCATATCAGAGCGGAATCACAGATGAATTCATACAACCGATTGTATTGACTGATGTACAAGGTCAACCCGTAGGTACGATCAAGAACGGAGATACGGTCATCTTTTTCAATTTTCGTACAGATCGTCCACGCCAATTGACGACTGCACTTTGTCAGCATGAAATACCCGGGTTTGATATGCATCCCCTTGACATTCACATGGTGACCATGTCTTCGTATGACAAATCATTTGTGCACGTTGATATCCTTTTTCCCGAAATAGATATTACAGGAACATTAGGTGAATATATATCGGCTCAACATAAAACACAACTCAGGATAGCCGAAACAGAAAAATATCCGCATGTCAGCTATTTTTTCTCAGGAGGCAGAGAAGAACCTTTTACGGGTGAAGAACGAATCCTCATTCCTTCACCAAAAGTAGCTACGTATGATTTGCAACCGGAAATGAGTGCACAAGGCGTCACTGATGCAACTCTCAATTATATCCGGACGAAACACCCGGATTTTATATGTCTTAATTTCGCCAATACAGATATGGTAGGCCATACCGGTGTTTTTAGTGCTGCAGTTAAAGCAGCTGAAACAGTGGATGGATGCCTGAAACAATTAGTACCATTTTGTTTAGAAAATGGGTATTGCCTTTTCATCATAGCTGATCATGGAAATGCAGATGTCATGGTCAATCCTGACGGTTCACCAAACACAGCGCACTCAAAAAGTCCTGTGCCCGTGATATTTGTTTCAAACGATGTCAATAGTTTAAAAATGGCAAGTGGAAGGCTCGCTGATATCGCACCCAGCATCCTGTCTGCCATAGGCCTGGCCATCCCCTCTTCTATGAATGGAAAAAACCTGCTTGTCAATGAAAATTCAGAGGTCTTATAGGTTGAATTCACTTCATTTTATCATGGATCTATCCAATAACTTTAGTTCTATTCAGATAAAAATGAACTGTTTTTTAACGATATAGCCATATCTTACATTACTAAAACATAAACAACATGAATACATTTCAAAAAGTGCTTATCGGAGCTACCGTTATATTAGTTCCTTTTCTGGGTTCCTGCAAAAAAGATCCAGTCTCCTGTAATTATATTACAGAGGTTCAAACTGAATCAGATGCTTTGATTGCTGCCGCTAATCTTTACTCCGCAGATGTAACTAATACCGCTAACTGTATTGCGTATAAAGCTGCTTATAACAATTACCTGAATGCCCTTGAAGGTGTTAAAGATTGCGCTACGACTAACGGACAAGGACCTGCTATCCAACAAGCAATTGACCAGGCAAGGGCTGATCTTGATTTGATACAATGCTAGGATCTAATTTTGTTTAATTTTCATCTCTTTATTTTATACAAGACTCTTTTAGGTTTTACCACAAATGAACAATCAATTGTGGTAAAACCATATTTATTAACGGTCCTATTTTAGGAACTAGTCAATGATCACTTTCTGAGTCGCTTATTTTTTCAAAATCATGAAAACAACCTTTAAACTAATCATTGGAACTATTGCGGTATTGATTTTTGTTTTAGAATCTTGCAAAAAGGATACTGCTCAATGCAATTATAGTTCAAAAGTTCAGAACGAATTAGACACTCTGAATACAGCTTTTTCGGTATATCATGCTGATTCTACAAATACCGAAAAATGTCATGCTTATCAAGATGCCTATCAAATTTACTTGGATGCACTTATTAGTCAAAGTGATTGTGCTGCTGATGCTGGTCAGACTGATATTTTACAGCATGATATTGACCAAGCGCAGACTGCCATAGATGGAATTTACTGCCCATGTAATTGGGTAACCGAAGTTCAGAGCGAATTAGATGCTGTGGATGCCGCTTTGTCAGCTTATGTTGACGATCCATTCAATTCTGCAAAATGCCAAGCGTATAAGGATGCCCTTCAGAATTACCTGAATGCACTGGAAGATCATAAGGGTTGCGTCCCAGCTGAGCAATCAGCACAATTGCAACAATCGATTGATGCCGCTCATTCATTACTCGATGGTCTTCAGTGTTAAGATTTCTTACTGATTAAATCAGTTCAACACTTTTAAAAAAAATGACGGTCAGTTGACCGTCATTTTTTTTGTCCAAAGAAATATTTTCAGATCAAAGCTATCATTGATTGTCAATCATAATCCCTCCTTTCACGGTCATCATCGCTGCACCAATATTGTAGATCAGAGGATTATTGGGCAGTAAAAGTGCATTTTTACTAATCGTCGCATCCCACAAAATCAGGTGCCCATGATTTTCGAATGCTGCACCGGAAAACCCGCTCAACCCACTGATGAAATCGATATTTTTAAATTCTGCTGTAAAACCGGCATCAATAAGGAATGCTCCGGAAATATCCGATTGTATCTTGACTCTCGGCGTCAGGTTAGAATAGATATAAATATTCCTGTTGATTTCAATCCTCGATGTATTCAGATGTATCGTTTGATTTTGTAATGAAGGAGCAAACAAAATCGTATCACCGGGATCAGCACAATCAAGAACATATCTCAGCGATCCCGGCCCGTTATCATTTGCATTAGTGACCATCTGTCCACATACCTGGATCTCCGTAAAATAATTATCAGCATCTGTCTCAGCAAGTGTTATAGTGAATGGTATTATGTCATTAGTCATATTGGTGTTGGGGACTACATCATTATCATCGGAGATATCAATATCCATGGCGGAGACATAACCTGAAGGCTCTGTTTCAACTAAGATATAATCTCCATTTGGCAGGTTGCCAAATTCATAATATCCTAGTATTGAAGTTTGCTTCGTGTTGATGATATTACCTGCCACGGGTATTCCATTGTGATTGACATCATTATAAAGAGTGATGGTCACACCCGCAAGGCCCTCACCATTGTCAACAATCAGATCATTATCCAGGTCTGTAAATACATATCCATTCACGATCCCATCCACTTTTTTCTCTGTGAATATATTGTCTGCATCATTTTCACTTGCCTCAATGGTGGCCGGAATAATATTGTCATTCAAATTAATGTTCACTACAGAGTCCATATCATTCGTGATGTCTATGTCACTCTTCGAAACATAGCCTACAGGCTGCGTCTGGACAATCACATATTGACCCGGGATAACACTTGTCATCGAGAAAATTCCGGATAAAACCGTGTTTACACTTTTTACAGAACCTAAATTCGGATCCGGAAGTCCATCGAAATTATTGTCTACAAAGAGTCGAACATTTACACTCTGTATCCCTGCATTGAGTGTATCTATGACCTTACCTGTCACACTACCCAGACAAGTGATGACATTGAATGTAATCGTTGTCGTATCTCCGCAGGAAGCACCGGGAACATTAGCAAAAACAATAAGCTGCACTGTTTTTAGACCTATGGTTGAATATTTTACATTATACGGTCCATACCCCGTTGTAGGAGGCAGGCTTGCGCCGCTTCCAAAATCCCAATGATAATAATACCCCGGAACCTGTGGAGCAACAGGCTTGAATGTCCTGAACCTGAAATAACACAATTGATCAATTGCAGCCATGATAGCTGCATTCGGAATCGGATTGACATGAATATTGGATACAGTATCTGTCACCGTTGCACAACCCGGAAAACTCACAGTCAACAACACCCATGCACCTGTCGTACCATTTGTACCATTGTACGTATAGGTCACTGTATGAGGTCCTATCCCTGAAGCTGTAGCAGGAGATGCACCTGATCCGAAATTCCATTGATACGTCACATTTCCTAAACCCTGATTTTGAGCCTGAAACACTTCTATATCTCCTGAACAAATCGTATCGGTTGGTAATCCGGTTATAGAAGGATCAAGTGGATTTTCTACGCGTAGATGTTGAATACATGTGCTACTGTTACCGCACGCATCTGTCCCAGTCCATGTCCTGATGATGGAGTAGCCATGTGGTGTAGGACCACTCATCGTGACATCACTGTACACGACTACGGGGGCTACATCACAATTGTCTGTGGACGTAGCACTTCCCGTCTGCTCTGGGAGAGTGCTGGCTATGCATTGTACTGTGACATCTGATGGACAACTGATCAAAGGTGGAGTGCTGTCATCAACGACTATGATTTGATTACATGTTGTTGTATTTCCGCACGCATCTGTAGTTTTCCATGTCCTCGTTATTGTTTTTTCCTGCGGACAGGCACCGGTAGTAACAACATCAGTAGATGTAATCGCAAATGTTGAGCAATTATCCGTTGCTGTTGCAGAGCCTGTATTTGCGGGCAGTGTGTTGGCGGTACATTCAATCGTCACGTTCACGGGACATGTCATCAAAGGATGGGTGCTGTCATCGACCGTGATCGTCTGATTGCATGAACTTATATTTCCGCATGCATCCGTTGCCTTCCAGTTACGTATGATTGTTTTTTCCTGCGGGCAATCTCCCGGAAGAATAGCATCAGTGGATGTGATGGTGATGGTAGAACAATTGTCACTGGCCATTGCAGTACCTGTAGTAGCTGGTAATGTGCTGGCCGTACACTCGATGGTGATATTAACAGGACAAGTCACGACAGGTGGAGTACTGTCATCAACAGTGATGGTCTGATTGCATGTACTGAAATTACTGCATGCATCAGTTGCTTTCCACGTACGTGTGATGATTCGCTCTTGCGGACAGCCTCCGGCCACAGTCACATCCGTAAATGTTATTGCAAATGTTGAACAATTATCTGTAGCTGTCGATGTCCCTGTATTGGCAGGTAATGTGCTGGCTGTGCATTCAATAGTCTTATTTACAGGGCAGGATATGGCTGGTGGTGTGCTATCATGAATGGTTATGGTCTGATTGCATGTACTGAAATTTCCACATGCGTCTGTAGCTTTCCATGTACGCGTGATGGTCTTCTCCTGCGGACAAATTCCGGTGACGATGACATCAGTGGATGTGATACCGAATGTGGAGCAATTGTCGGTCGCAGATGCAGTGCCGGTATTGGCAGGTAAAGTACTGGCTGCACAATCAATCGTCACATTGATCGGACATGACATGGATGGTGGCGAGGAATCATCTACTGTAATGATTTGATTGCAGGTATTAAAATTCCCGCAGGCATCTGTTGCTTTCCAAGTCCGTGTTATTGTTTTTCGCTGAGGGCAGCTTCCGATGACAATCACATCTGTAGAAGTTATGCCAAACGTTGAACAATTGTCAGTGGCTGTAGCCGAGCCGGTGCTAGCAGGCAAAGTGCTGGCTGTACATTGTATAGTCACATTTGCCGGACATGACATCGAAGGTGCTAATGCATCGTGTACGGTGATGATCTGATTACATGTGCTTGAATTGCCACATGCATCCTGTGCTTTCCATTTACGTGTGATGATTGTTTCCTGCGGACATTCACCTGTGACGACAACATCTGTTGATGTGATAGCTAAAGTAGAACAATTATCAACCGCTGTGGCCGTACCTGTACTGGCAGGCAATGTACTGGCTGAGCATGCAATGGTCACATTGACCGGACAAGTAATAACAGGTACGACATTGTCCATTACGGTTATACTTTGTGTGCAATAGGCGGAGTTACCACATTCATCTGTAGCTTTCCAGGTACGCGCTATACTATAATCCTGAGGACAGGTAGGTGTAACTGTAATAGCATCAGTGTACGAGATACCCGGCGAGATAGAACAATTGTCAGTTGCAGTAGCAGAACCTGTGCTTCCTGGAAGTGTGCTGGTTGTGCAGGCGATCGTGACACTTACAGGGCAAAAAATAACAGGTATACTTTGGTCTTTGATGATAATAAGCTGATTGCACGTAGCGCTGTTTCCACAATTATCTGTGATCGTCCAGGTGCGAAGGAGGCTGCAAATTGGAGGTGTGGGCGAGTATATAAATACATCCGTGTAGGTTGCTATACTTGTGCCACCGCAATTATTTGTAGCTACCGGAGTTCCCAGATTTGGGTTGCTAGGTAAAATACTTTCTGAACATAAAATTAGTTTGTCTTCACACGTGAATTGTGGTGGTGTTATGTCATGCACAATGATCGTCTGCAGACATGTACTGTTGTTTCCACAATGGTCTGTTGCTGACCACGTTCTTTTCAACGTATAGTTTGCCGGACATGCGCCAGGTACAATGACATCCGTATACGTTAACGTAGGACTCGGATCACAAAGGTCTGTTGGATTTGCATTCCCTGTGCTGGCAGGCAATGTACCCGCTGTGCAATCCACTGTCACATTTGGTGGACATCCTACTGAAGGCGGTGTTGTATCGATCTGATTTATGACCTGGATGCATGTTACAAAATTACCGCAGACATCAGTTGCTTTCCACGTTCGTGTTATGATATGTGCCTGGGGACAAGATCCATTGGCGGTCACGTCTGTATAGGTGAGCGTGGGAAGTGGCCCGTCAGGATCTGATCCGGAAGCTGTACCTGTGTTGGCTGGTAATGTACTTGCAGAACATTGTATTGTCACATTCACCGGACACATAATAGTCGGTGGGGCATCAACTGTCAAAAGATTACCCGGGAAGGTGTCACTGGCCGTATCAGCATTTTCAGCAAAGACCCATGCAATATTTGTATAAGGTCCTGTTGAATAATTGCCTGGAGTTACATCAACTGTAAGAATGAGTGTTGCAGTATCACCGGGATCTACTGAGAATGGAACCCAAATAAATGTATTCGTGGGCACATTAGGTATGCAGCCTGCACCACTACAATATTTTATTTGCGGACCTGTATAGGTGATGTTAGAATATCCTGCCGGAAATGTATCCTGCACGAATACACTTGTTACACTACTCTGCACTCCGGTATTAATCACTCTGAATCTGAATTGTACCATACCGTTACAAATAGGGCCAAGGACATCTTTTAAAATTATCATTGTGCTTCGGCAAAGCTCAAGCACAAAGTTCTGAAGATCAAGGGCCAGACTCGCAAAATTACCAATCGAATAATCTGATGTACCCATTGTATTGATGCCTGACTGATAAACGGTAAATCCACTCATTCTTTGGAGATTCAATGCGTTTACATTATTTCCCACACCTAACATGAACATGTGTGTTCCTTCCCCCTTCATCTTATTAGCAATCTTAACAGGGTTTACGATTTCAGGAGGCTGGGTCGATCCTCCAAATCCACAATCATTTGACGTTCCATTTGCTTGTGTCCATACTGTTGGTTCTCCATCTGTAAAAAATAATACCAGATCAGAAATCCCCAATCCATCGGCTTTCATCATTGCATCATGCCAATTCGTTCCGTTATTGGGAGAATACGTTTGGCCATTATATGGAATACCATTAAAGTAATTTGTAATATTTGTTATATACGCATTATTGATGACCGTATAATCATTTACTACTGTGGCCAGAGCGGAAAATTCAATCAAGGCAGCTTCAGCATTCTGCCCATTTAACGCATTGAGAAAAGCCAATACACCATTTTTCACATCGACTGCATTTGAACCGATTGAGCCTGATTCATCCAAAATAAAAATGAGCTTAAGTGCATAACAACCTGAATCAAGAACAGGATTTGCAGCAGGTGCAGGGAGAAAACAATCACCACATGTGGTCATATTCGCCGAGCAATTTGTGCATAATGAAGTCAGACTTGAAGCAACACAAACAGTAATCGTACTACAAGAATTTGTGCATGAAGGATCTGACGATGGTCTCACATAATAAGTCACATTACCAGTAGAGGCCGGAGCAGTAACTGTAAATGAATTGGTCATCGTTGTTTGAAGCGGCGATCCGCTACCACATCCTGCTGTGTATAGCTCCCATGAAAGACCAGGCGTCAATGTGCCCGTTATTTGGATTGTAAAAACCTGGCTAGGTATGACTTCACTAGGTGCTGCCAATGGAGGTGCGCCAAGGCCACAACAAAAATTACAAAGTGGCGAGTTCAACCCAATGACGTTATTTGATTCTGCCCAATTGTTCGTTGCATCAGCTTTTAAACCTCCTACTCCATCATCATTTGAAATGGCAGCCTGCATTCCCTGAGGTTGTCCTCCGTTTGGAGTACAATCATATTTTGCATCTTCAAACTCCCCATTAAATCTGACAATATCATTTGCTGTTAAGCCGGCAGGTATTTCAGATTCCTCATCAGTACTTACGGCACCAGATAAATTATTGTCCATCTGAATCATAGCTACAAATGAGGCTTGGTTTGCGGGTATAGGTTCCGGCAATTGGTATATAATTAATTGATCTCCATTTAAACCGAGTGTCATACCAATAGGATCTCCGCCAGCTTGTATAACAATTGTACCTGTAACATTGCCCATCTCATCTTTAGCCTGCCAGTTAGTAGAGCCATTTAAATCAGAAAAAATAATTTCATCTCCACAAAAGAAATTAGCAGTAAAAGTAAAACTGATGGTTCCTTCCCCAAGGACATCATTTCTAAAACCAGTTGAATTACTCCATCCTCTGTCTGTAATATAAATCACGGTCCCACTAACAACGTTTGTAAGCAATACAATTGAAAAAGCCTCAAATGGAGGAGGAGCAGCAGCAGGATCTGCGGCATACCCCGTAAACATGATCTCGCCAGGCTCAAGAACAGTCTGACTCTCTACCTTCGATGTGAATATCAAAAGACTCAGAAATAGAATGAAGCCGATCAAAGATTTAAAACGGCCCGGATAGAAAAGAAATGTAGACATAGAGTTCATTCTGGAAGGTCTTTTTATGGGGATTTTTACAACAGGAAGGGATGCCAATGTATAAAAATCAAGATGACGAAAATAAACCATTTTTCAAATAGTAAGGCTATACTTTAAACCCTGCTCGAGGCTATTTTTATCCTGTTCATCTGGGTAAGTGGCATTTAGCCTTAAAATAAGACCAAAAAGAGGATCAGATGATCAAATTCAGGTCTTGATTGGGCTTGTTTAGACAAATAATAAAGCCACGGCCGGTTTCCCGACAGTGGCTTTATTTCATTCTTTAAGAAGCCATTTACCGTATCAACACCATTTTCCTGCTAACCGAATTCCTTCCGCTTTCAAGACGATAATACATCACACCCGTTGAACGGACATCTTTTTCCGTCAGTACGATAGTATTATATCCTGCCTTGTACTCCCTGTCAAAGCTCGCCACCGTCTGTCCTGTGACATCATAGATCGTAAGACGCGCAGGCCCATCC
>JBATMM010000495.1:0-3086 GCA_049289835.1 Saprospiraceae bacterium
TCGCCTGGATTTTGAAATTCCTTGAGGCAAGGGGTGGCCCTATTGTTGCTGTTAAATAAAAGCCTGCAGCAATGGGGATAAGATGGCGTGGATAATCAAGTGTATAAAAAATATGATCATTGACGATGCTCGCATTAATCCCGAATGTGAACATGCAATACAAAAAGTAACAGGCCACAACTATTCCTGCGCCTAAAAAGAGCCTGATGATTTTCTTTCGCCATGGATCTTTTTCAAATCGTAAAATCGCAATTGGAAGAAATAAAGGCCACAAGGCCTGGGCGATGATCAAAAATCCAATCGTGGCTGCAGTACGTAAGTTTTCCCAACTTGCATAGGTGAGTGACATCCAGACAGCGCCTTCTGTAAACTGCTGGACACTAAATAGCAAAGGAAGAGCAGCCAGAACATATTCTGAAGGCTCTTTAGCTTTTCTTATCGAAACAACACCAATAATACCAAGGGCTACACCTGCACCAACACTAGCAGTCGTTGAAAAACACATTTTCTCTGGTTTTATGTCAATTTATGGCGGCGAAACTACAAAATTTACTCAGGAAGGATATTTCAGTAAAAAAAGGGAGTTATCCTGATATTGTTATTTAATCATATGCACATAAGCCCCAATATCGTTGTTAACGGCAGGAATAGAACGCAGATATTTCCATAGGGCAAGCAATTCGGTATCATTCATTTTCTTAAATGCAGGCCATGGCATAATGGATTCTTTAATCGAACTTCCCTGATGGAAACGGTCTTTGAATTTTTCAAATGTCCAGTTATATAGTACACCCGTTTTCGGATCGGGGGTGAGATTGGCTGAATAAAGCATGCGTGGGGGATCACCCTTGATCGGTTCAGCCGGTCCTCCTGCGAATTCTCCACCGATGTAGGTGCCGGTATTAGGATTTCTTTCTGTGTGACAACTGCGACAACCGCTTACGAATCGGGCCAGGTATTCTCCATATTCGGCGGTGGTGTCAGGTATCATTTTTGCCGGAGGAGTTTTGATTGGATTTTCGGGCTTAATCATAAATGCAAGAATGGCTTTCCCGAAGAGGTTAAAATTATTGTCCGGCACTTTATGATTGACAGGTGGGGTTGTTCTGAGATAGGAAATGATGGCTGTGAGATCTTCGTCGCTTATGTTTTGAAATTCCATAGCCGGGATCAGAACTGTGCCATCATGTTTGACGCCGTATCGCAAGGCTCGTGCGATCTCTTCATCTTTGAGATTGCCTATGCCTGTTTCTTTATCGCTGCTGATATTTCTGGAATAGAATGTCCCACCGGGGAATACGAATGGGAAACCGCCTCCCGCAAGATGGAAGTCTTCGCCATTCACTACGAGAAGAGAATCACCGGGTTGATAATGACAATCACCGCAGTGGGCAGTGACCATGACGAGATGATGACCTCGGGCGATGACTGCACTATCAGAGGAGGCGTGTATGTCAGGATAGGGTGCGTCATACTTTCGATCGTAGAGCATGTTTGAGGCGATTGCCAGGCCGGCGATCAGGACAATCAATACTATGGCTGTCCATTTGAGGATGCGAAGTACAATTTTCATTGGATAGTTGGTTTTGAAAGTGAGGGAGAATTGATGTTTTGTTTGACTTTACTAAAATAATCAATGGCTGGATATTTACGTAAAAAATTGAAGAGTGGATCATTTGAACGTGAGACGTGAGATGTGAGACATGAGACACAAGGCGCGAGGTTAATTTGGGTCATTTGCAGAATTAGCGACACTAGTGAGCACGACTTTAATTTGCAATAATGCTTCGACTAGCTATACTCATCCCAGGGCTACTCTTCAACACACACAACCTATAACTAATCCGGCTCAATGCGATGGAGTTCAGTATCAGCAGTTCAGCCACCGTAGCCAGTAAACGGTAATTGGCCAATTCCCAACCTGTCATAAATAACTGCCATTGACTCATTCGATACTTTTTGTTGAAGTTCATAGTAATCAAGTCCTACTGTTCCTGCTCCGGAAATAAATACGACTGTTGGACTACCATTACCAACAGGTGATGCCCAAATTTTGCCGTTCATTAATTCGAATGACTTTCCGAAGTCAGGGTTTGATATTATTTCACTGTTTTTCATTTGTCAAAGGTTAATCTTTATGTCTAAGTATTATTGGTGGTCGTCGTACAATGACCTCTAGCTATCATATTTAAGTGAAATATAAGCACTTCGTAAACGTTTGTAGGCGTTTGTAAACGTTTGTAAACGGCTTTCTTAAGTCAATGAATTTCTGGCATTTATAAGATCTTTTTATTAAAAAGTATATAAGCAATATACGTGCACTTCGTAAACGTTTGTAAACGTTTGTAGACGTTTGTAAACGGCTTTCATAAATCAATGATTTTCTGGCCTTTAAAAGATCTTTTTTCTAAAAAAGTATATAAGCAATATACGTGCACTTCGTAAACGTTTGCAGGCGTTTGTAAACGGATAAATTTTTACTCCCCTACCCCACTTATCTTTTCAAAAATATAAATCAATACAAGAAATAGTATCGGAATCGCCACGACCAGTAGACTTAATCTATTTTGCCTGAAATAATATCGCGTCACAAGACCAGCGATCAAACTAATAACCGTCACGATAAGAACCCAATTATTAAAATTTGTACTCGCCCCAAACCCCGTCCTGAAATCTGATGCACCAACGGTCAGAATGGCCAGCAACAAATTTATTACCCAGAGCAACCAGAAGAGAATAGACATTTTCGATTATAGAATTTTGAGTCCGTTTGTAATATTTTCTGGAAAGTAATAAATTTACATAAATGTCCTTAAAACATGAATTACAAAGTGTCTTTTCAGGAAATGGGTCGGTTAGGAATGGAGAAATTATCCAAACAATCACCCACTACCAACGAGGAAAAAAGAAAACAATTTCAGCGGTTGAAAAAACGGAGTTCAACAAAGAGGAGGAAGCGAAGATCATAATTGAAACTGTAAAGGGATTTCTAATTTGAACAGATTCGTAAACAAAAAAGAAAACAATTATTATCTCCCGGGTCTTGGGATTATTTTCGAAGATTTACATGATGAGATGTCCTAAGT
>JBATMM010000496.1:0-6667 GCA_049289835.1 Saprospiraceae bacterium
ATCCTTTCAGGATCAGTTATGTCTTCTTTTAATACGAAAACTTGGAAAGTCCCCTGGTTGCTGAGCTGGGGGGCACAAGGATGTGTTAAGCAAGTTGAAGCATAGGGGATTTAGGGGCAAATTTACTCCAGTGATATCCTGATCGTGAGACCACCTTCTGTCGTCACGACTTTATAGGAGTTACTGACATACGGCTCTTGTTTTCTGAAATCGACGAAGAATCGCAGATTCACATTCTTATTGATGTCGTATCGGATGGCGGGAGATATCGTGATGTCTTTTGATCCACGGGTAGCACGTGCTCCCGCTTCCTGATCAAGAAGATGGTTAAGTGTAAGGTTGTCTGCAAAGGAAAGATCAAAGAGTATGTCCAGGTCATTTCCCTTTTTTGCATTCGATTTCTCCTCTTCCTTTTTACTGCTTGCTTTTTTCTTATTCGCAGCACTGTTGAAGCCAGGTAGAAATCCGATACGCACATTTTTCATTTTCCAGTCAAAACCAAAATCAAGTGTAGTCGATCTTGTCTCAGCAAGTTCATATGAGATAAATCCCATCTGTAGACTTCTCTTCTTTGTATAAGAGAAACTGATGTTCATATCATTCTTCGTCTTGATATCAATACCAATCAGCGGAGAAAATGATTCTTCAATGATAATAGATGGTAAGAGGAATTTCGAATAATAATTATGACTTATGGTATCCAGATTGCGTTGATTTTGCGGCCCTACAATGGACATTGTAGTCTCATCATAATCCGTATAGCTCAGATCGGATTCGAATGAATTGACACTAAGTGTGTTTTTATATCCATGTGAGATCCTGATGTTGCTGAACATATCTTTCAGGAATGGAAGCTTGCTCAACCCATTGTAGTTAATTGTCCAGTTTGGCCTGGGTACCCACTTGAACATGTCTGTCAGTTCAAAATTCTCAGGGCTCTTATTCGTATATGCCGATAAGAATGCAGGAACAAGTACGTCTTGTTGTTTTCTTCCGAATCCCTTCGCATATTGAGATCCGTCAGTTTCATGAACATCTACACCTCTTTGCCTGGAGATGATAGCTCTGTTATTTTCAAATTTATGAAAGAGGTCTGCCAGTTGTGTGGAATCGTCTCTGAATAAAGTCGGAATTGAAAGATAAGATATCGAGAAGCTGCCTATTTCACGCGGTGACCGACGATCAATTTCAGAGTTAGTATGTATCCCTTTCGTATAGGTCTTAAAAAATTCAGAAAAATTATTTGACACATTTCTACTGGCATCAACATCAATTTTGAAATCTGTAAATGGTTCCAATGTCAATTTGCCATCAAGATTTTTCATGCTTGACTGCAGAACAGGTGAATTCTGAAATGGACTTGTTACAATCCATGAATTGCTTTGCGCATTTGCCAACCAGTCCCCTGTTTTTTCTTCCGCTCGTCTGTTGATTTTCGGTTGAATACCTGCAATGAAATCCCATCCTGGTGCTCCAAATCCATTACTCATACCCAGCAATCTCGACTGAGGTTTAAATCCCGGAATCGTAGTACTTACTGTTTCACCATAATTTACTCTCAACTTTCTTACAGACATAATAGGCCTGAGGATCGCTTTCAGTACTGGATTGACTTCCTTGGATTGTTTCTTCTTCTTATCCTTCGCTTTAGCTTCTTTAGCTTTCGCTTTAGATTCTTTATCCTTTGGCTGATTCTTGATTTTTGATTTACTATCCTTTGGATTGATATTGTCTTTCAGATCTTTATTACCTGTAGAATCCGGAGGCGTGACGATAGGTTCCTTTGTATCCGTATTGTCTTTAGCGTTCTTTTTGTCCTTTTGATTTTTGGTATCCTTTGAATCCTTCTTATTTGCAGGATCATTAGCACCAGACTTAGTGGGTGTGCGGCCGCCCCGATTGGCAGAAGTTGTACCTCCGGGTTTATTGATTTTGGCAAGAAGAGGAATTTTTCCATACAGCCTTGTGAAGTCAAGATCAGCAGAGATCTGTCGCGTCTGTCCATTCTGAATCACATTGCCTAGTGAATCTGTATTGATAGAAGCCGCCTTCCATCCATAGCTGGCATCTACACTGATATTGGTATTGATCCAATCGAGTACCGGAAAATTCTTAAATGGCAGAGCATACGTGGCTCGTATCTGATGCGCATAATCTTTAGTACGTCCGAATTTTTTGATATTGCTCCAGATCGAATCATTTCGAACTTTAGGATCAATGCGTCTAGGAATCGGGCTTCTTTCAACATATTCATCAGGCTCATCAATGACCGCATTATTGAGGGCATTGAATGTAAATTTGATCGATTTTGTAAAATCCCAACGTAAAGTGTAACTGCGTTCCCATGTGAATCGTTTGTCAAACCATGTTTTGTAAATCGGATCAGAAAAACGATAAGATCTTTCACCAAACTTCCGATCGAGCACAGTACCAAATGTGAAACTATTCGGAATAGGATTGAAATTAAGTTCGGTCAGCCACATCAACCATTTACTCTTGGAGAGGTTTTTTAATGGCTGTATTGGTTTGCTGTTTATGGTGTATGTATAGTCAAGTGATCCCCGATGCTGATTGAGCTCATCTAACTGAACGACTTCATTATGAATAGTTGATTTTGAATATGAATAGCTTGTCGTAAAGTTGGAGATGTCCCACGGCATGGATTTCCCCTCGCCGGATTTCTCCTTTCTGACGTTTGTGAAACTAATCTGGCTCAGCGAACTAAAATCCTGCGATTGTTCTTTGACACTGTCTCTTGCATGGCTATCACTGATGCTTCGTAATTTCTCTTTCAGCAGAAGATCGAGATCGAGAGCGTCATACTTTGGTTTATGTACAGTCTGACTGTACTGATAATAGAATGGAATCTGAATTTTAGAATTTGTACCAAAGAATTTCCCTAATTGTAATGTGGTTGAAAAATCCATTTGGGTGATGGCTTCCTTCGAACGATCATCAAGTTTTTGATCTATTGCTCCCCATCCTATACTTGAATAGGTTCCTGAGACGCCCACGCTACCAAAGTCAGCAAGATCTGCATCTAGTCTGGCGAGACCGGCTACACCGCCCTTTTCTTCGAGTCCTACTAAACGTAATTCATTTACCCAAACTTCACCGCTATATGAACCTACAAACTCATCGTCAGATGGATTTCTCAAACCGATGAGTACATTTCGCACATAGCCAAGTGTTGGATTTCCCTTGATACGGAATGTCCGTTCAACAGATACACCATTGATCACCACAGTAACTACTTTTTTATATGGCTGATCCTGTGGCCACATCATTTTATTTCTCTCTATCTTTAAATTTGTAAAATCTTCAAGAGCGAAGTTCAATTCATTTTCACCTCTCCACAATTCATTTTTATACGCATCACCAGTCAGGCTTGGATCTTTTGACTCGACAAGCGGTACTTCATATTCATAATAGTTGTTGTCAAAGTCAGATCCGAATCGCAAAAAGAGTTTCACAGCACCATTAGGAACCTGTCCCGATATCTGTGTACTATCAAGCTCCTCAGCATGAACAAACATCTGTACATGTTTGAAGACACGAAGGTCGAGATCAAGACTCTTGTATACTTTAAGATCACATCCTTCATTCCCGTCATTAAGATTTGTGTACTTGAGAGAAAGAGATTGTTCATTCTGAAAAACATCCTGGAATGTGCTGCTGGTGATTCGCTCACGTTGAATACCCAAAGGAATATCATAGTGGAAGGGAATACGATCCGTGTGCTCTTCGATATTGACAGCATCAACCACAAGATCTCCTGTACAACCGGGTCCTGTATTTTTTGTCAACCTTCTCCATTGGTTTCTTACAAGGTCAAGTGTTGCAAAACGTAAAATTGTCTTCTGCGTAAATTGAGTCATCAGCATCCGCATAAACCGGATGGACCTGAAATCTGAAATACCATTGACAGCTCTGTTGTATTCATCCAATGGAATTTTAAAACGGTACCATGTTCCATTTGGCGTGTGCACCTTATCTGTGATCAAAGCGTTCATTGAATCCAGATGACCTGTTTTGTCAGTGCCATTCGGATCTTTCTTCAAATCAATCACGTACTCATAGTAAGATTCATTTTCACTGAGACTATTATCATTGTTGATATCTTCAGAATCCGGAATATTAGTTGATGCATTAATTCTTGTGGCACCTGAATTCGGTGGAGGTGAATTTCGCTCAGTGCCATTAAATTTTTTATAGCGCGTAAAAAGATCCGTTCCTGAAGGAAAAACATTATCATCAAGGAAATATTCGAAATCATCATTGCTGGGATCTCTCAATACTGAATCCAAACAAGGTTGAGTTAAAAAGCCCTGTACTTTACTTAGATAATCACTAAAAATTACTTTTTCCCCTGCATCATTTAGACCATCTAAACCCACATCCTGAATTTCTCTTGCTCCGGGTTCGTTTGAAAATGCATTTACAGTTGCAGGAATACGTGGCACCCTTCCCCATACAGTTGTATCTACTCTTTCCTTTGGTGCTAATGGAAGTCCGTGTTCATAAAATTTACGACTATCTCGCAGAATATCCTCAGATACATTTCCAAGTTGAAGTACAATCTTTCCATCTGACCCTAAACCATTAAGAATATATGGATCCAACATCCAGAATTCTACGGCTTCAATATTGGCTTGTTCAAAATTTGTCTGGTTGAGACTACGCATGATACCACCCCAGCGACTGTATGGATCGATCAACTTACAATTCTGATCTATACCTGCACTCTTGTCCGTTCCACCTGGAGGATCAAAATTGTAAGGGCCTCTTTCATCAGGAATGTAGGTGATATCAAATGTCCTGAAATCATTTAATCCAAAACGTGGAGTTCTGTTCCTGAATATTTCATTCTGATTAATCGCTCGTGTGTATGGATTACTATCAGATCCCGGGCTTGCATTACGTACTCCCTGATCTATTCTGTACCAGTTGATATGTGCACGGTTCATACCGTATCTCAAATCATTAATTTCTACAGATTCAGGCAATTTAGTATCAGGCATGCCATCACGACCTGGAAGATTTTCATTTTGAGGTGTGGAAGCAAGTATCCATGCTGTAGTAGGCGTGCGCAAATCAAAATTACTGGTCGTACCTTCGAAGTCATCCAGATAGACCACTCCCTGATTATCACCTTTACTTTTATCGATAGCCTTGGAGTGACTAGGTTTTAAAGCAGCAACTTCAGCCGCGAATGTAATGTTGGAGGGAGCACTTGTATTGATGAATGGAATTTTGTCAACAAGTTTTGTCAACCATGGCGCTTCATTGCTGTAATTAAAATCAAGACCATAGATCGTATTGTTGATCGGGTCATCACCGATATTGACTTTCTGTGTATATGGTCTTTCAAAAAGGTGCATATAGGTGGCACCAAAACTGATATGTTTATTCAGTGTATAATCAGCTCGCAGGCCAAGCATCGTCTTTTTGTTAAAGCTGAACAATGCATTGTCTTCGAAGGAGACATTAATAGGTGTACCTGGTTGAAGAAAAGCCTGATTGAGAATCTTGATCCGACCGATGTTATAATCAATCGTGTAATCTTCATTTTCTTTCAGTACTTGTCCACCTGCAGTCACTCTGACGGAACCCGGAGGAATATTAAATGCGCCAAGTGAAATATCTGATGATGTACTTGTCTTCGCTTTTCCTTTTAATGTAAATCGATTGAGCTCAGGGAATTCTCTTGCTTTGACAATGGTACTATCATATAGTTGTTGATACACATATTTGGTATCTCCGTTTTCTTTTAGAATTCTATTTTTCAATGTAGTTCCAAATGGTTCAAGCACAGGGAACATGACAATCCCCAAGGATGGGGTGATCGTGACGCCCTCCACAAAATCAAATCTTCCATCCGGTTGAGGATCACCGGTTACGTTGAGATTATCCAGATTGAAAATATTGAGTAAAGGAGTGCTTTCAAGATTAGATGGTGCCGGCAGAAAACGTTTAAAGCCTTTCGCCGGATCTTCATAAAATACATCCAATTCAAATTCATCTTTATTGAGATCTCCGCCGCCGATGCGATACACATTCTTCATCATCAGATCCCACAGTGGAAGATCCACGCGCTGATTAGTGCCTTTCAATAATTTGACGAAGAGTACTTTTTGTGTTCCCATTGTATCAGTATTCTCTACATCCTGCGAAAGCTCACCAACCTGGTACACTTTTCCATTGTATGTATATTCATAAGCAACACCGATCACTTCATCCTGATCCATGCGGATATTGAGAGAAATAAATCCAAGCTCAGGGTTGTATCTGTATTCTGATGAATTCAGTTTGCGTCCCTGGATTTTTTCATAATCTCTTGGAGACTCGAAACCGATACCTTGTAATGTTTTGACTGCATTGTCAAGATCTCTGTTTGCCGGATTAGCTCTCAATGTTCCAAGAATCTTATTCGTTCTGTTATCCGGAAGAATACCTGTCATGCAGATATCCATCAGTTGACTTGTGTCCTGGATTCTCCATCGGTTGGGATCTTTATTCGTCATGTCATGCCATTCACCGAGGTCGGCGATAGCGACAACATCACGCACATCTGTAGTCTGATTGCGATCATTGGTGACCCACACATCCATTCTTGTGATATGGAATAAACTATTGATCTGCGGCAGGTTCATCACTGCTTTTTCAA
>JBATMM010000497.1:0-4262 GCA_049289835.1 Saprospiraceae bacterium
GCGTCGGTTGACCGACGCTCAACATGTTTTTTTTCAAAGTTTTTTTTCAAAATTATCCTGGACAAAATAACAAAGCCATCTGCATCATCCCTGCTCCCTGCCCCCTGCTCCCTGCTCATCCCCCAGAATCTGTCGTGCATATTTCATAAGCACTTCTCCCACACCCGGCACATTCAGAGCCCACTGCATTGAAAGATTATTTTTCCATTGATAATAATCTTCAATAATATCCGCTTGTTG
The DNA here is from genome assembly GCA_049289835.1 of Saprospiraceae bacterium. Lineage (GTDB taxonomy): Bacteria > Bacteroidota > Bacteroidia > Chitinophagales > Saprospiraceae > Opimibacter. Next base: position 241 of record JBATMM010000497.1, read on the forward strand.
TTCGAAATTGAAGGCATTCAATCCCAGGCCTTCGCTGTACATCTTCAGTGGTTCCAATCCGCCGTAGTTGTAGCCGCCACCCCATCGCTGTGCCCAGAAAGATTCTGAAATGTAAACTGCTCCATATTTTTGATACTGCCAGATATGTACACTTTCATGCACAAGAGTCGGATCAGAAATAGTTGTATCAAAATTGATCGTATGAAAACTCACATAGGCAACGGTCTTTCTTTTAATGGCAGGTATGGAGCGTGGATCTATACTGATCAGATGATACTGAATTGTTTTTCCAAAAACAGACAGCAGCATTTCTTTTTCTTTATCACTCAGCGGTCTTGTTTTCCATTTGATCAGGTCAAGAATGGTTTCATAGATCAGATGTAAAGGACTGATGTCTACAATCAGTAAAATCAATCCCGCCATCCACCTTAGGATTTTGTGCTTGCCGTGTAGTTGAGATATCCAAAATAACCATTTAAATAAACGAAGTGACCGGCGGGGAATGGTGATCAGGTAGTTGATCAGGCGGAGAAAGAAAACACTAACAAAAGGCATCTAAAGAATGAAGTTAGATTGTTTAAATTAAATCTTTACCAACTTCTTTGCTCCGATGATATCTCCATTTTTATCTCTGCAAATCACAACATATATTCCAGGTGTCCATCCTGTCAGTGAAAACTCATAGTGATCTTGAATATTCTGTATGTGAACAGCATCAATCTTCTGACCATTGATATTGTATATCTCCACTTGATTAATCAATGCTGGACATGTAATGGAAAAAATATCAACAGCAGGATTTGGAATAATATTTAGCGGTATCTGATCCGTAGGACCAGTACTTGCAGTGCCACATGGAGTCTCTAAAGGGTCCATCCGAAATGGAATGAAATGCGGTAAACCACCTATGTATGTTCCGTAAGGCTCATTTAGTGGGTCTGTTGGCAACTCAATGGCACGCTGTATAAAATGACATGCTTCACCTTTTTGATCAGGAGCCTCGATATAATGTAGGAAAGGTGTGAATTCAAAACCAGCTACTAGTATCTTCCCATTTGGCAATCTCCAAAGCCAGTTAAATATCGGATGATAAGAATAATACATCATTCCATCCCAAACTGCGATGGTATCTCGTAGTTCCAGCTTCACTTCATCTTGCATGTCATATTGCAAGATAATGGAACCCATAGCTACATAGAGAAATCTGCTGTTAGATGAAAACACAATATCTGCTCCGCTTGAAAAATATGATGGAAGAAGAAGAGAATCCATTTTCAATAATTCTACTGTACCTTCACAACGGTCAAAATGAAACAACTCAATTATATCTTTGAAAATCGTATTCGCCCTATGAATAAATCTAACCAAATAATTTCCATCTGGACTGAAATCATACGGCGCCACCGATCTCACTCGCCAATAATTATTTGAAAATTCGATGTCTTGGAGATATTCAATGTCTCCATTTGCCTTGATCAACAGACGAGAAGCCAGACTATCTAAGGCTTTAGGTACTATAAGCCACCAGTCTCTTCCATTTGCATGTTTGCAAAGCATCAAATTTCGCATCTGAAATAATTCATCGACAAGTAGGATATGTTTTTCTTCAGGAAGAATATAAAGACGGTTATCTTTATTTAGTCTAACTTTTGTTAGGTACAATCCATCTGAATAGGATGTCAGGTTTTTCCCTTTTTCAGTAAAATGAATGGCAAAGTTAGGTGCACCAGCCCACAATTCAGCACTTTTATATATCAAATAATACAGGGAATCATTAATGGGTATGAAAGCACAATTTTGATTATTTCCAAGTCCCTCATGTTCAGGAAGAAATTGAAATAAATAATTTTGAAAAAAACCAACCGCCATACTATCTCCATCAATTGCGACTCGACCAATAGAATCGTAAAGATTCCGACTGTTGAAATAACCTAGGAATTCTCCTTCCTTATTAGATAAAGCGGGAGATCCAAATACTGTTCCTTCCCAGGGAATAACATTTATCGAAATATCATTAATCGTGTCATTATATCGAATGAAGACAGCGCTTCCTATCGCACTCGTCCGCTCAAGAAAATTGTAATCATATTTCTGGGAAAGGCCATAGCCCACCCCAAAAATGAGGAAGGCTATGGCAATGAAAATTTGTTTCATATGATTGAAATTCCTGCTCGAAAATTAAGCTTTGATAAATCTTAGAGGATGAACTGTTTTTTCAAGCTGAAGAATATAAATCCCAGGCTTGAGATCTGGCAAGTTAAGTCTTCGTCCGGTCCACTGCTCGTGAGTAAAGATAAGTTTACCAAGCATATCACATATGTAAACAGTTTGCCCTGGCACAGGACCAGAAAGCTCAATATAATTTGTAACCGGGTTGGGGATTATTGAAATATCCGATCGATCCATTTTTATTGACTCCTTCTTCTCAGACCGTGGTATCACTGGTGTACAACTTGTTGCCCGGGTATAACTCAAACCAACTGCAGATGATATCAACTGTGCAACATATACGCCGGGGCCGTCCTCGGTGATGCATCCTTCGGCCAGATCGATGATATCAGATTCATTAGCAGTGGTCAATGTATCTCCTTTCAGTAATCCAAGTAACTGGAGTATAGCAAACTGATAGGACTCCTCATACTCATTTTCAGGTTCCAGTTCACTGACATTATCTATCATATCATCTATCGCGTCCAATTGTCCCGACACCAAATTTTGATAGTCTTCATCCAAATCTTCCATATCATCCTTTTGGTCAACGAGGTTGTCCAGTGTCCCGTCTTCTTCGATCTCAAGTACCGGAGTTGATATTGGGAATAAACTCATGCATGAGCTGAATATTTCCTCTATCGTCGGCAACTTATCGATGGTGGTATTATGATATGTTTCATAGAAATCTTCAATGTCTTTATCTCCAAGAAAATCCGGTTGAGCTTCGATCATCCTTAGTGCGATCATAATGTCATTGGTGCATTTTCCATCAGGAGAAGTCTCAGTTGTACCTTTTGTTAATCTGTCAATATCAGCCTTAATGTCAACAGGAGGAATAGGCCCCATCGGTGTACAATCCAATGAAGTGGTACCTGTATTAACAAACCAATCAGAAGGAGAATGAGATGGATATTCTGTTGAGGTGTTGAGGACGACATACCTCATCGATGAAATTACTCCTGGATCGGTAACATCTTCAAACTCAGCTCCCAAGGTGTTCAACACAAAAGTATTTCCTTTCTCAACCTGCGCATTAGTCAAGACGTTCTGCATATACACCAGCCCCCGATCACAGTGAGTCATGGTATTATCATTCATCTCAAGCATCATATTTGTGCTTGAAAGTTTAATTCCGTCTGTGCCATAGTAGCAATTATTATTACATAATGTTGCAATTTGCGAATTGGTCATCATGATATCGGCGTCGCTCCCATATGAGCATATGTTTGATTCTAAGGCGATACCGTCAGAGTTCAGCACATCGAGATTACGGGTGTTTTCATTGAGGTAATTGGTAGATACTGTAGCACCGGGACAGCCGCTGATCATTATGCCTGTGGCATCCGTATTGTCATACACTTGATTGGTTTCAACTGATAGGTTTCCAATCATAGTCAATAAGATTCCGTAAGCATGAAATTGAGAATTATATTCATATATACCATCCACAAAATTTCCAGTCACCTCAGCTCCATGACGGTTGAATACATTAATGCCTCGCGCAATAGCATCACTGGAATGGATCAGATTTCCTTGAATGATAGTAGCCCCACTTCCACCTCTGACAAATATGGGGGTCGGATATTCACCTGTAAAATCAACTGTGATCTCATTGTCTATTAAAAAGATCTCTGATACATCATTCAACTCCATAGGTGTAGACATATTCTCATAAAATAGTGAGCTGGTTTCCTTAAGCCAGGTGAAAATTCCATCTGGATTCAAAGCCCAAATCCCAATTTCATTATCATGAAAGTTATTATCTCTTCCAAAATACGTGCCCCCTCCCTGAAGCGTGACGGCTGCTGGGT
>JBATMM010000498.1:0-16865 GCA_049289835.1 Saprospiraceae bacterium
CTCATTGGTTTACAATTGCCTGTCATACTGCACAATCTGCCTGAGGGACATGTACCCATGCTCATTGTTTATGGCATCATCATCAGCATAGCTACAATTCTAGTCCGGATTATCTGGGTGTATCCAAGTACTTATCTGCCTCGACTGATCAGCAAGAAAATACGAGAGACCGAACCTTACCCGCATTGGAAACCAGTATTCATCGTGGCTTGGAGTGGTATGCGCGGTGTGGTCTCACTTGCGGCTGCTTTATCAATTCCACTGATGATCAATGAAGCCGATGCATTTCCATTCCGGAATGAGATTTTATTCATCACGTTTATTGTGATCCTGATCACGCTGGTGGTTCAGGGACTAAGTCTACCCTACCTGATCAGAAAGCTAAACATCATCGTAAAAGATAATAGTGAAGAAAAAGATATTGAAATTCAAATGCACCTTGTGACAGCCATCCTAGCTTATATCGATGAACATTATAAAACTGAAGTTCGAAAGGACAAGGCCTTTAAAATGCTGCGCGAACGCTATGAACATTTTCAGACGTTGCAACAAAAACAATTGAAGAAGCAGATAACCGAACCTGTGCATCCGAAATATTTCGAAGCACTCCTGGAATTGATTGAAGTCAGACGCAAAGCTCTCGCAGAATTGAAACTGGAAAATAAATATCCGGATGAATTGCTACGCAACGCAGAGCAAGGCATTGATCACGAAGAAGCAAGGCTGAGAATGCAGGTGAAAACGGAGAATTGATTTTCGGTGTTCCGTCTATTTATACGCAGTGCTAAAACTGGTCAACCTTTTCTGAATCAAATCAGAAACAGCCTGGGACATATTTGCGATATTTCCACCGACAGCATAAGGTTTTTTAGCATTACTGTCCTGGTCCTGCAGGCCGAGGATGTCCCATCCATTCTGAAGATAATATTCGATCCGATCGAGATCTGTAGTGACGATACCTCTTTGCAGTTCATCACCCCAGTTACCTAGGGGATTATCATAGGCATCCATTGTGGTGATCGGCATGATATGTACTTTGCCCTGTAGATCAGAATAGGCGGTCCCTAATAATTTTTCAACAGCCATAACGGTTACTGCCTGGTGAGCACCTGATGTATTGGTATTCCATCCCTTTCCAAAATAAGTCTTCTCAATGGTACGGGTCTGTCCATAATTGGCCGAGTAAAGAAACCCGACACCCGGAGAACCATTACCAATAAGGGTCCTGGCTTCATCAAGTAGTTTCACGCCCATGTCATGAGAAGGAATATTTTTTCCGCCGATCATGTACGGCAGCATAAAGTCAATAAATTTTCCGGTGGCCATAATTAAGTATTTTTCTTAGTTTAAAACTTTGAGTTCTCATCTGCGGATATCTAAAGAACTCCCCTAAAGTTGAATAAAATATTTTGTATTTGGTTAAATCAAATGAGTTTAGAGGGTTTAGCTTTAGCACCTTAGGTGTTACAAATTGAGATAGGCCAAAAAGGATTTCGACGAAATCCTTTTTCTAAGGAAATACGATTGCGCCGCTCTTTTGTGCCCTAAACGTCAAAAAGGATTTCGACGAAATCAGTTTTGGGATCTTTTTAAAAAAATGACTCCAAAAACATCAAAACCCAACTTTCCAGACAATCACCAGATCACGAGATCACAGTTTACCTTTGAGTATGACTTTACACGAAGCCATCAACCTCATCCGCCCTGGTGTCACACCATCTTCAGGCATTTGGGCAGACATCGGCGCAGGTACAGGTCTCTTCACTGAAGCCTTGATGGAAATTCTAGAAGAAGGAAAAGTCATCGCTGTTGATAAAAGTCCCCATGGGCTGCATTCCAATAAAAAATTGGCCATGAACAATAAGCAATTGGCAATGGGCAATGAGCAATTTGCAAAAAACAAAAGACAATTAGCAACAGGCCATAAGCAATTGGCAAAAAATAATAAAAAAGCAAATATCAACGTGGAAATTGTTGAAGCAGATTTTAATATGCCGATATCTCTCCCTTCGTTAGACGGAATCCTTATGGCCAATGCATTGCATTATGCCAATGATCATCTTTTTGTTTTAAAAAATGTTTTGACATCTTTAAAATCCCGTGGAACATTCATTCTTATCGAATATGATACAGAAAAACCTAATCCGCCTTGGGTGCCCAAACCGGTTTCTTCCACACGATTTCGTGAATTGTGTAAGAAAGCAGGATTGAAGGAGCCGGTGGAGATCGGACGCAGACATTCGATCTATCAGGATGGGGAGATGTATGTAGCGATGACATGTAAGGTTGAAACAGTTGATCATTGAAACGATAGTGTTTAGGCGCAAACAAAAATCCGTGTTCTCCTCCAAACCAAATAAAGTAACTTTAACACATACGAATATACGCTCTCTCTATGTCAACAATCTCCGAACAAGTAGCCTGGCTTTTTATACTGGCGATACCCATCGCCTGTGTCGCCTGGACCGTAACGCATGAAGAAATTTTCCGCGAGCCACGTGAATTTTGCGTGCAGAAATCCAAAGCGCATAAAAGCATGCATGTCAGGAAATTCTTTTACCTGTTTACCTGCGAATATTGTTTCAGTCATTATGTGACGATTGGATTTTTATTTCTCACCGATTACAAATTGTTGTTTATGGACTGGCGTGGCTATGTGATCGGAGGATTTGCATTGGTTTGGATAGCGAATGTCTACATGAGTATTTTCGGATTCATCCGTGTGGGTATGAAAGAAACGAAGATGGATGCGGATCTGGATGAATTGAGATTGAAGGAAGTGAAGAAGAAGATGGGATTGTGATTTTTATTTATCTTTATTTCCACCCATTATTCTTTGCATAGCCCGATCAGGAAGTAAGAAAGAGCAAACTTTTTATTCTTAATCTAAATATTATTAATGCTATGGAAACACCAACTATTATCGGTTCCAATCAACCGGAATCTTTTGTTCACACGCAGCGCGCCATCGGTGATGTGATCGCGATGCAATTAGCGTCTATAACTTATTGTTCGTTGACGCATAATATCAAATCCACATTAAACCATTACCTGCCGGACTGGCAAGTCGTGTGGCAACCGAAAACAATTCTCTACGGGACAGATGCATTCATTGCCTACAATGGCCATCAATATGTGATTGCGATTCGTGGATCAATACTTGATTTTTCATGGGGTGCTTTTGAAAACTGGTTTGAACAGGATTTCAATTTATTATTTCAACAGCCATGGATCTACCCTGCAAATTCCACGACTAAACCTATGATTTCGCAAGGAGCTTTTGATGGATTGTCAGACCTGATCACAATGACAGATGTCAATGGCGATACCATCCTGTCGTTCATCATGAAAAATGCTGTCCCGAATAAGAAATTCATCTGCACTACCGGGCATAGCCTCGGTGGCAATCTTGCAACAGTCTATTCGATGTATCTGCGCTATCAGATACTCACCGCCGGATATCAGCTCCCGGCTATTTTTTCTGTCCTTACATTTGCAGCACCTACATCATGGAATAAATCTTTCGCAGATTTGTTTGACAGAAGCCTGACGAATACCTGGCGTTATTATAATGTACTTGACATCGTTCCTTTTTCAGCCTGCAATGTTGCAGGTCTGTGGAATCTTTATCCACCTCCCGGCACCATGGCAAGCAATATTTATACAACATACAAAGGATATTATATCTCTCTGGCAGAAGTGTTCGATCTCATTCAATTCGCATTATTGGGAAGTGAAGCTATATACAATTCATATTACACGACGGTCAATCAAAGCCGTGGAGCAATACCATTAAACATTGTTCAGAAAGAATACCCTGTCACACCCGGTGATCCGCTCCTGGAACAATGGTTTGAACAGGCTGGTGCGCAACATGATCATAATCATTATTTGGAATTTTTGGGGGCGACGGATTTGAAATGCCAGTGACGCTTCGACACGTCCGGATAAGTCCGTCGACTTTGCTCAGCGTCCTTGTGTTTTCAAATAGAAATTAATTTCAGTATAAAACGTATGGTCAGGACGAATGAATGCGAACGTAGTGAGCATTCATCGTCACACATTGTTGGGCGTAGGCTGCGCCTACGTCCGTGCGTTTTCAAGGCTGCGCCTTGTGACAACAAACATATTTCAACAGATCAATTTTTTATTTGAAATCATATATTTTTCATACACTTCTATTCCTATCCTATCCTGCTTTCGCAAGGCGCAGCCTTGCCGACACTCGGACGTCGGTCAACCGACGCCCAACAATTATGTAAATTTTGAGGGGACAAAAACACTTAAAAATGCTTAATTTGAGCTGATTAAAAGATTAAGCATACTTCATGACCCCATCTCTCAAAACTTACTTCATCGTCTTCCTGACCGCCGGTATCGGCTTTTCATTAGTCATGTTGGTATTCAATTACTTTGAAAACATTGGCTTTAACTTGATGAGGTTTTTATTTGACATGGTGTTGTATGGTGCTTTAGGTACACTTGTTTATTACATCACCATCGTTTTACCTAAAAAGAAACCTTCACCCAAGTGAACTCGGATTCCATCCGATCAAAAGATCACAAAATCTAAACTTTCTAAACTATCTAAACTTTAGAACACGAAGTGTTTCAAAACTAAACTCCCTACACATATTTTGCTATCAGATAATTGGTAAATCCTGATAGTTCCAAACCTCCAACTCACTCTACATCCCTTTATTTGTCATCATTCATCAAAATCAATTGAATCATGACACATATTTCCAGGTCCCTCACCACAGCGTTGACATTCATCTGGATGGTGACCCTAAATGCCCAAAACATGCACATGTACATAAGCGATGCCGGCAATTTCAACCTCCCCCCATGGCAAATCCTGAAATTTGACGCGAATGGCGAAAACGGTGAAGTCTTTATCTCCAACCATCTCGCCTGGCCACAAGACATCCTCTTCCTGGAGAAAGACAATATCGTACTGATCTCAAACCTCAATAGCGGACAAATCCTGAGATTCAACGCTACATCAGGTGCCTATATCAACATTTTTGCTAACGCTATCGGAGGACCGACCCGGATGGAGATTGGTCCGGATAGTCTTCTCTATGTGCTTCAATGGTCCGGCAACGGCAAGGTGCGCCGCTATCACCTCGACGGCACTTTTGTAGATGAATTCACAAGCGTAGGCGTCACCACCAGTATCGGGCTCGACTGGGATACATCAGAAAATCTATATGTCTCCTCATACAATGGAAAGTTTGTACAGAAATTCAGCCCATCAGGTGCTGACCTGGGCAAATTCATTTCGTCCAATCTCGATGGTCCGACCAATATATGGTTTGATGACAATGGTGACCTTTTGGTCAATGACTATAATGGAGGAGCTGTCAAACGGTTTGATAGTAATGGCGTCTTCAAAAGCGTATTTATATCAGATGTTCCACAATGCGAAGGCGTTGATTTTTTGCCGGATGGGAGCATGATCATCGGTATCGGTGGCACTTCTACTGTCAGTGTGTTTAATTCATCCGGCTCATTGACAAATACGATTGTCCCTTCAGGAACTCTTGGATTGATTACTCCCAATGCTGTCGTACTCAGACAAGACCCATCGACAAGCGGCACCAACAATCCTTCATCATACAGGGACATGAACATCGTCACGCCTTCTCTGGGTGTGTTTTTTCAATTCACCGTATCAGATCTCGTGCCTACCGGTTCAATGGCAGATATATGTACCTTATCAGGCGTCATGATAAAGAAATTAATGGTGTCAGACAGCGCATTTTGGGATGCATCCGATTTACCTGATGGCATGTATGTGATTACCTTACCCTTACGGGACAATATTATAGCAAGGCAGAAAATTATGATTCAGCGTTAAACGAATTACTTTCTTTTGAATGAAAAACAAAATTGCAATTCTACTTTATGTTATCGTTGGCTTTGTTCAATCTCTCTCCGGCCAGCTGACTGATGCACAACTTCAGGCGGCTCTGGCGGGACAACAATGCAGTCTTATAGCCAGGGAGCTTGATACCTTGACATTGTCTACCGAAAACATGAAGTTTAATGCCGCTATTTGTTTTTATCGCAATGGCCAAGTGGATCGTGCCCTGGATATCTTCAGGGATATACAAAGGATGAAAGGTGAGCGGTGGAAAGGTGCTGCGTTTTGGGAAGCTAAAATCAATGCAACCCTGCATCAGGACAGCAGTGCAGTGGCGGAATTACAATCACTCCCTATAGGTTTTCTCAATTATCGAATGTTGACGCAGCCTGAATTTGATGAAATAACTTTTCGCAACCCTGCTTTCGCTCAACTGAAACAATCATTAAAACCGGGCCTTAACATTTGGACTGCTGCACTTATGATCATTGCTATTATTGGCCTACTACTTGGCTTAATATTTCTGTTTGGCAGATCCAAATTTTCCACCGGAGAGAAATGGATGTCAGTTGTCGTATTCTCCATAGCCATTATTCTTTTTTCATATCTCACGATGTGGACAAGATATGTACTATACTTTCCGTATATCCGGAATACATGGCCATTTTTGACATTACTCATAGGGCCATCAATGTATTTTTATATCAAAGCCACATTCAAAGAAGAGTACTCGACAAAATCGGTCATATATCATTTCATCATTCCTGCCATATCATTTCTTTGTCTATTTCCCGCGGTGTTAAACGATTTTGGAATAAACACTTTCTATCAAAATGATCTATCACAAATAGGCTCCTCGTCCACATTACTCACAGGGCACATATTATTCTACACAATACGTATTCATTTCATGACCCAAAATGAATGGCAGGTCGATGCCAATATCAAGACCTGGACACGGATACTGTCATGGGGCATGAAGATATACACTCTGGCTTTTGTGTCCTACTTCATTCTTGTATCTGCTTCTTTCTTCAATCCACAATGGGACTATGTGATCAGCCTGGTGATGGCTCTTAGCATTTTAGGGATTGCATATATGGGATTAATCCAAAAAAGAGTTTTCAACAGCGAACCTATTGAAGCCATCCTCTCTCCTCAAAAATATCAGTCCTCCAGTCTGACAAAAGCAGCAAGTGAAACAATCAAAAAAAGACTTGAGCGATTATTATTGGAAGAAGAAGTTTTTAAAGAAAATGAATTGAGACTGGATGATCTTGCCTCTTATCTTGATATCACAAGACATCAGTTGTCACAGGTCATCAATGAACATTATAAAATCAATTTTTTTGAATTGCTCAATCGATACAGGGTCGAGTATGTAAAAAAAGTACTGGTTGATCCGGCTTATTCTCAATACACGATAATACAAATTGCCTATGAGGCAGGGTTCAATAATAAAGCATCTTTCAACACGTATTTCAAAAGGGAAATGGGCATGACTCCTTCTGCATATAGGATGAAAGAGATTAGCTTAGTGCCAGGGAAATAAAGGATACAAATTCAGACTTTACAGAAAAATTGGGAAAATTGCCTTCTGCGTACCTGAATTGATATATCCAACCTGAATTTTTAACAAGTATCTTGCACATCTCGTGCGTGCTCTCTCACACATATTCAACCATCTCAAAAGGTTACTATCTGCTCCACGTGCCTTGATGCATGCATTACTGTGTTTAATTTTGATCATACCTGCTCAGGTTTATAGTCAACAATCATACAATTCAATCCCATTACATCATGAGCTCACAGCAGTAGATCTCAACGCTGATGAAAATACCGGTTTGCTGACGGGGATGATTCAGGACAATGATGGATATCTCTGGATATCTTCTTCACGCGGCATGGTGATATTCGATGGTCATAAAAGCATATTGTATTCACATGATGGCGCTAAGCTCAGGATGGGAAGCCGGACCGACAGCTCTTTTCATTATTACTTCCTAAGGAAAAGCCCTAAAGGTGAAATTCATGCTTATGTCATCCCTGGCGGAAAAATTGTAGCGATTGATCCCGTAAAGAAAATCGCCCAGTATCAATATGAAGCTCCTTCAAGTTATCTAAATTTTTATCCGTTCGAACCCCAAAGCAACGCGATTTACTATGTTTCAACGAACAAGACTGCTGATTCAATGACTATTGTCGGAGTGCAAAGACAGGGAATACCAAAAAACATCTTCAGCTTTAGTAAAAAAGAAACCGGAGAACTTGCATCGTATGCATTAGTGGACAGTACCCACTGGATTCAGACTTCGAAGGGTATTCTTCGTATAGCTTATGATGGAAAAAAATCTTCGTTCTATCCATTTTTGAATAATTCCGGTATCACCTGGTACGCTGCGAGTGACGAACTAAATTTTTATTTTATCGAAGATGCCTTAGAAGCAATAATGTATTGGAACTCAACTATGACATCACCCCGCATTTTTGCGCCCCTTCCTAAACCGTTTCAAAAAGGATGCAATTTTTTTTATGTTGATCATCACAAAGCCTATGTCGGAGGTGGGACACAATTTGGCATAATTGATACACTGACAAAAAACTATGAGAACCTTAATGATCAGTATTTCAATTTAAAAGCAGATAAACTTCAGGGCTCGCTTTCAGAAGACATGCGGGGCCTCGGCGAGATCGATGGACAAATTTATTTCCTCGGAGGGAAAAATCTTTATCGGCTTCGTGACATACCACCTTCCGTATCTGTCTACAAAGATTCTATTCCTTCATCGGTCGCCAATCTAAGTATGCGTGGTCTCACGGAGGATGATAAACACAATGTATATGCATCCTATTACAACGGTATTGCAGTAAAATCAGCTGATGAGGATCAATTCAGATCCCTGGATCTCATCAAAGATCTTGACAAATCACTGTATAGTGCATTCAGCTTAACCTATTTTGATCACCGGATCTTCTGGCATTCCCTATCCATTGATCTTCTTAATGGAAAGATAAAACAGATTATTCCTAATGTTCCCAATGGTCATGTAGTGCAAATGCGCACAGGGGATACACTTTGGATGTATATATGGAATTCATCACATTTTTACAAATATGCTCTTTCATCAGGTCAGCTTGATTCAGTGTCAATAGAAAAAAATCCAGGTGTATCCGTGAGCTTCCCATTTGTAGTAAATGATATTATTCAAAGCCAGGATTCATCGACAATGTGGCTGGCTACACGCCTGGATGGAATTGTAGTTGTCAACAAAAATGGAAATATTATAAAAAATTATTCGCAAAAGGAATTAGGTACAAGCATTGAGGAAGGTATTTGCGACCTCTTTTTACAAGGAGATAATCTATGGTACGGTTGCTTTGACGGGTTGGGTAAATTGAATATAAAGTCGGGCCATTACACCCTCTTTAAAGATCCTGTGATCAATTCAGACAAGAAACAAAATAACAGGATAGTTTTCTCCATCCTTCCCGACGAGAAAAACGGATTTTATCTGGGCACCAGCAATGGCCTGGTCTATTTTAATACACTTGCAGAAGAATTCATGCATCTGGATCCTGCACATCCCATGGCACAGAATGAATATAACCGTACTTCAGCATTTAAAGACAGCCAGGGACGTTACTACTTCGGTACAACAAATGGTTTATATTCTTTTTTGCCGCAGGAATTGGATTTCAAATCAAGTGAAGATACTCTCCGGCCAATAAGGTTATTCAATGTTTCCATTTTCAATGGCAGTGAAAAAAAATACCGCTATTTATCTGAGGGGTTAATAGATCTGAAAAAACTTGAACTCAATGCTTCGGAAACCAATATTGAATTCTCCTTTTCTGTAGCGGAATTTGATAAAAATATTTATTACAGTCATCGGGTTGTAGGCCTGAATGATACCTGGAGTGACTATACAACAGACAATAAGATTTTGATGAATTCGCTTCCACCCGGAAAATATCAACTTGAAGTTAAAGCATCAACTGGTGCAAATGATGTAAAAGCTTCCTATTATACACTTGATATTTTCATGCCTGAATACTGGTATCGGCAAGCATGGGTGATCGTCTTAGCTATATTATTGATTTCGGGACTGATCACCTTAGCGTTTCGCTATCGCTTTCAGCAGAAATGGAAAAGGCAAAAAGAACTTGAAAAACTTCGCGTCAATATTTCTTCAAATCTGCATGATGATGTCGGTTCTATTCTTTCCGGCCTGGCTATGCAATCTCAAATGATGTCATACCACATGGACGAAAAAGATCGCAAGCCTATGCTTGAACTAAGCGAAATGAGCCGTGAGGCCATGGAGCGGATGCGGGATACGGTATGGGCCATTGACGCGCGAAAAGACAAATACGAAAACCTGATCGACCGCATGCGAGATTTTGTTGAAAAAAATCTCGAACGAAAAAATATTACTCATGAATTTATTGTCGAAGGTGTCGAAGGAAAGAAATTTATCAACCCGGAAGTACGGCAGAATATTTATCTCATTTTCAAAGAAGCCATCACCAATATTGTGAAACACGCCGATGCCACCCATGTAAAAATTATTTTTTACCAAAGCCCTGAATGGCTACGATTAGTTATTCATGACAATGGTTCAGAAAAAAATATGACCTCTTCTGATGGTTCAGGATTAAGTAATATGAAAATGCGGGCTGAAAAATTGCATGGAACGATACGGATGGAGTACGAAGAGGGGTTTAAAGTGGAGTTGAAAGCAAAAGTGTAGCTTATTATTTCGAAAATCTGAAATTTGCAGTCACTCCGACGTAGTAAATACTACGTCCTGGTGACAGCAAAACTCGGTTTTGCGAATCATTTTCTTATTTTAGCAGCATATGTTGAAATCCCTCTTCCTGACCTGCTTTTTACTTGCTTCGACCTCACTCCTTCTCGCCCAGGAAGCCCAGGACTATTATAATCAACTCATCGAAATCATTGCTGAAAATCTCGAAACCGGCGAAGAATTTGATTACTCCGAATTAGCCGAACACATTGATGACTGGCAGCGCAAACCGATCAATATCAATGCTGAGGAAACATCAGTTTTGGCTCAATGGAGCATTATCTCAGATTACGCCTATCAACAGCTACAGGATCATATCCGACGTAACGGCCCCCTTCTCTCGATTCTGGAACTGCAATCAATCCCCGGTTTCGATCCGGCAACAATAAGAATCCTGGAGTCGATCACCAATGTTGCAGGTCGTGATATGTTCACCCAAACTGCGAGCCTCGGAAGATTACTGCTTCACGGCCAAAACGAAATTTATATCAGGGGAGGCCGTACGATTGAAAAAGCTGATGGCTATATCGGTGATCCTCCTGACTACGAAGGAAGCCCTGATAAAATATACATGCGTTTAAGACACCGCAACTCAAACGTCCTCAGCTATGGGATCACCGGCGAAAAAGATGCGGGAGAAGCTTTTTTCAAAGGTTCAAATAAATCAGGTTTTGATTTTTATTCAGCACATCTTTCATTACAGAATTACAGATCATGGTTACCTGCAGTGATGCTGGGTGATTTTGTCGCTAGTTTTGGACAGGGCCTGATCATGCATTCAGGATTCGGAAGTGGAAAAAGTAGTTTCGTTACTTCTATAAAAAAGACAGGAAACCCCTTACGGCCTTATACATCGGTGGATGAAAATAATTTCCTGCGTGGCATCGGTGTCACTGTCAAACCAATGGATAATCTGACCGTCACACTTTTCGGAAGTAAAAATAACCGCGATGGCAATCTTGAGATCGACACCATACGCGAAGGCGGAGAGATCACTGACATACAAGCTGACATCACCAGCTTGCAAACCGCCAATCTTCATCGAACCAAATCTGAGATCGCTGACGAAAACGCAATTGATCTGACTCAGGCAGGATTAAATGTATCGTATCAATCTCGCAGAACTCATCTCGGCTTTAATGCACTCCATTCAAGCTTAAGTTCACCACTCAACAGAACTCCTGATCTGTATAATCAATATTATTTCAATGGTGACAAATTGACGAATGCAAGTGTGGATTATGGTTTTTGGTTAAGTGGAATTCATTTTTTCGGAGAGACAGCCGTCAGCGACAATGGAGGACTTGCCACGGTGAATGGAGTATTGGCAGGTCTTGACCGGCATATTCTCGCGGCTATATTATTCAGATCTTTTGCAAGGGACTATCAATCTCTAACTCCAAATGTATTCGCAGAATCATCATCTGCAAGCAATGAAATGGGTTTATACACGGGATTGGAAATAACACCATCTGTAAAATGGAAATTACAATTGTATCATGATATATGGTCAAATCCCTGGTTGCGTTTCCGTGTAGATCGACCTGCAGGTGGCGAAGAGATTTTCGCAAGATTGACATACACGATCAAACGACGCTTAGAAATCTATGCGCAGTTCAGGACAAAAAAATCGAGCATTGATTTTACACAGGAAGGATCATCCATCCCGGATGTAACAGACCAGCGAAGGTCACAGGCCAGACTTAATATCAATAATATGCTGGACAAGACCATTCAGTTACGGACCCGATTAGAATGGAGTTTCTATACTTTCAATAGTGATCATGAAAATGGGTTTTTAGTGTATCAGGACTTCCTGTACAAGCCTGTTTCTTCACCATGGTCACTCAGCGGAAGAGTTGTATTGTTTGATACAGATAGTTTCAACACGAGAATCTATACATATGAGAATGATCTCATCTACTATTATGCCATACCCGCTTTCAGCGATAAAGGTTCTCGATATTATATCAATCTCAGGTATAAAGGTATCAGACATCTCACGGCAGAAATCAAGTACGCACGCACACAATGGCTTGACATGACTACTGTAGGAAGTGGCAACGATGAAATCCAGGGAAACCGAAGATCAGAGATCCGAGGGCAATTGATTTACAGATTTGAAAACTAGTGAATAGTGAGTAGTGAGTTGTTAATTTGCGTTAATCAGCGAAATTTGCGGCAAGAAAAGTGAAAGACCGACAAATTTGAATCAAAATAAGTGTCGGCTGCGTTCATTGTCATTTCGTTTCTACGAATTATTTTTTTTCCTACACAATCCATCTCTTTATACAGGAGAAGAGATCGGAATGATATGTAGAATGGGAACGATAACTATAATGATAAGTGCAGCTGTCGGTGAAAAAAAAGAAACAAAGATGGCGAGAAGAAAAACAAATCCTCCAAATATGCCGAACATCTGTTTCATTTTTTGATACCTGATCGGGAAATAGTTAATATCTCTTAATCCCGATTTGACTGAGTAGATATGCAGTGTAGCTAAAAAGATATTCATCACAAACATATTTAATGCCAATGTAGCTACGGCGTACGGTTGATGCGAATAAGCCGCCGCCAAAGCTGTTGAAAAGGGAAGCGTAGCAGTAGCCCCTAAAAAACAAAAATTAAATGTAGCTAAGCGCCTGTTGGCATAGAGAAGCGATTCCAATAAATCGTGATGCGACAGCCACAAGACAATAATAAAAGCAAAGGAGATGATAAATCCGAAGAAGTGCGGAAGTACCTTAATCAGATTCTTAAAAAATTCTCCATTGGTTGCCAACTCAAGACCTTCAGGAACTTTAATATCCAGGACCAGAATAGTAATGATGATAGCCAGTATGGCATCTGAAAAAAACATTAAGCGGGTCTTATCAATGTGTTTTGTGGTCTGCATGATGATCAATTGTATACCTGAAAAATAAACATTTTATACTAATGCGAAATGTAGTAAACCGTGAGGCCTAAGATGTGAAGCGTGAGATTTGAGGCGTGATATGTGAGATGTGAGATGTGAGATGTGAGACGTGAGACGTGAGTTTTCTATGTGGATTACTATGTGAACTTAAGTGTCTATGTGGCAAGACTTTTTTTCTAAGTGTCTTCTTAAGTTTACTTATGTTTCTAAGTGGAAATATTTTCCTTTCCGTTTACTTCAATTACTCCGCATAAAGTAAATAAGGCTTTCGTTTAACTTTAAATTCATCTATTCCCTTTTTCCAGCTCGCCCTGATCTGTGCTTCAGTCCAACTACTCTCGATCGCTTCTCTGAAACCCGGGCCTCCTGAGAGTTTATCAAACCATGATGGATTGAAAAATCGTTCGTTTTTCAAAGCCTTATAAAATGTGATCAACAGACTGAGATTGATTTGTCGCGTTTGAAACAACGAATCCACATTCACTAATGAGAGATCAATACCAAAACATTTCTTTCCTTCAAGTGGTGGATGTTGAGCACCCTGCATTGAGACAGGGATAAATGAAAAAGCTGAATCCGGATATAATGGATTTCCCAACACCTGGAATGGTGTCGATGTACCTCGTCCTAAACTCACTATGGTTCCTTCGAAAAAACACAAACTCGGATAAAGAAGAATCGAACGAATATTCGGAAGATTAGGTGAAGGCTTTATGGGCAATTCATAAAACCGAGTATGATCATAATTTTTACACTTTATGACAGTGAGATTACAAGTAGAATGAATCCATTTTTCACTATTGATCATGCGGCCAAGTTCTCCTATCGTCATCCCATACACCACAGGAATAGGATCCATCCCAACAAACGACCTGAAACGAACCGTATCCAAAACAGGTCCGTCGACATAATGTCCATTTGGATTGGGGCGGTCAAGAACAATGAGAGGAATGCCTTGTGCACCAAGAGCATCCATCAGGTAATGCAAGGTGCTGATATAGGTGTAAAACCTGGCGCCCACGTCCTGAATGTCAAAAATCATGATATCTACTCCTTCAAGATCAGCCTGCGTTGGTTTCTTTTTATCACCATAAAGAGAGATGACCGGGAGGTCGGTTTTGGTATCAATTCCATTATCAATCGCTTCGCCTGCATCTGCTTTTCCGCGCAATCCATGTTCCGGTGCATAAAGCTTTACGACATTGACCTTGAGGCTTATAAGACTGTCCACGAGGTATGTATCATGGATCAAACTCGTCTGATTAATGACCAGTCCTACCCTTTTCCCTTTCAATAATGGCAGGTACTCTTCCGTTTGCATAGCACCCGGGCGAATCTCGTTATCATCATAAGTTTTATTGATCGGAATCTGGGCGCATCCATCACATATGAGAAAAAATATTGATATTAGTGACCCCAAGCCATAAAATGCAGGACCCGGAGGAAAGAGAATGGAACGCAAATACGCCATAGTAGATATTGAGACAACAGGAGGATTAGTCAAGCGCGACAAAATTACTGAAATCGCCATAGTCCTTCATGATGGCCATAAAGTGATCGACCAATATCAAACGCTGATCAACCCTGAGCGTAGTATACCGGCCTATATTTCAAGTATGACTGGCATCACCGATGCGATGGTAGCTGATGCCCCTCTTTTCTGTGAAGTGGCGAAAGAAATTGTATTGAGAACAGAAGGCGCTGTTTTTGTCGCTCATAATGCAAGATTTGATTATGGATTTCTGAGAGAAGAATTCTCACGTTTGGGTTATGCATATACCCGCAAACAACTTTGCACCGTAAGGTTAAGTAGAAAATTACTCCCCGAATTGAAATCACATAGTCTTGATTCATTGATCAGGCATTACGCATTACATGTTGACAACAGGCATCGGGCATTAGATGACGCGCTGGCAACAGCTGAGGTATTCAAAAGAATGACCGGCATGCATGAGAGTGTTGCAGAAGTTTCTGACCTGATCAATATGGGTATTAAAGAGGCAAGATTACCCACATCCATTTCGCTCGAACAATTACATCAGCTTCCGGAAGGTGCAGGCGTATATTATTTCCATGACAAGGATAGTAAAGTAATCTATGTGGGTAAAAGCATTCATATTAAAAAACGTGTTATACAGCATTTTGCAGAGATCTCTAACAAATCGGGTAAGATGCAGCAACGTGTGCATGATATCACTTACGAAGTGACAGGGAGTGAACTCATCGCATCGCTTTTAGAAAATGCTGAGATCAAAAGATTGCAACCTGAGATCAATCGCGCGCAACGACGCAAGAGTTTTCCTTTTGCCATCTATTATTATTTTGACGAAGGGGGTTATATCCAGATGAAAGTGCGGAAGAAAAATAAAATCGATGCGCCGGGTACGGCTGCTATTCTGCATGAATTACCTGACCAATATGCTGCTGCGAATTATTTGCGGGGACTCACAGACAAATATGCACTCTGTATGAAGAAGACAGATATTGATACAGGCCCCGGAGCTTGCTTTTATCACCAGGTCGGCAAATGTGCGGGGGCATGCCTGGGTCTTGAAGATCCTGATGAATACAATCAACGCGTAAGACAAGCTGTAGCAGACACACATAAAAATCTTGATGAAGATTATGTCATAGCAGATCAGGGACGTCAACCCGGAGAATCAAGCCTTATATTAATTTCTAAAGGCCGTGTGATGGGTTGGGGATATGTGGACAATGAACATTCTATTTCTTCAATCGGTGATGTCATCGATCACATCAATGTCCGTCACTCCCTTCCGGAAGACGGTAAATTTGTGAAACATTATGTGCGGGCTGGAAAGTTTGAAAAGATGATTTTGCTTTAGGCTGGTTCTGCCCCTAAATCCCCTAAAGGGGACTTTGTTAGTTATCTCTTTTGTTTTAAATATTGTTTTTGTACAAAGTAAAATTAGTCTTGAAGTAAGTCCCCTTTAGGGGATTTAGAGGCAAGTAAGACTTACGCTTCCGGCCCATTGACATACTGAAAAAGAAAAGCAGCTAAAGCGCCTGCCACAAAATTGGCAAGAATAAAAATCCAGATTGAAGCCCAGGAGGCAAGACCGGCCATGGTGATACCCAGTGCGATCGCGGGATTAAATGCACCTCCGGAAATACTGCTGAAAAGATACATACTCGTCAAAAATGTAAAACCGATAGCGAGACCGAAATAAGCATTACCTGTGCTTTTTTTAGAAGTTGTAACATTCAAAAAAACATAAACGAGAGCAAACGTTCCCAGAAATTCAGCAAT